>JBDNGV010000050.1:0-5085 GCA_041689125.1 Daejeonella sp. | reverse complement strand
TAAAGATGAAGATCCGGAATATTTGAATTGAAGGAAAGCAGCTTTCTGTTAAACAGAAATAAGATTCCTTACTTGTTTATTTTCAATGGAATTGTTCCAGCCGGCAATTTAACAGTCACCATTTTAGTTCCTTCGTCAAAGGTCCAGTCATTATTCGTCTGTCCGCTTACCTGAACAGAAGATGGTTTTCCGGAAACTGAAACCTTAAGTGTGCAACCTTTTGCTGATTTAATTTCAGCATCAATACCCGAAGAAACAAGAGCCATTGTACCTCTTGTACCAACATCTGCACTTAAAGACAATCCGTTACCCGAGATTGAACTTCCTTCGTAGTAAATTTTCTGAAGTGTCCCTGATTTGTCATAGCTGGCAGTAAATCGCTTCGCATTAGTAGTAAAACCTCCGGCTACCCCATTTTCCGTCCCGATTCTGAAGAAACCCAGGTCTGAACCATTATTATGTACCATTTTAGCACCGATCCATCCCGGAGCTTCCAATTTTGTGGTTACCGGCGCAGATCCTGAACTGCCTGAACCAGATTTAGACTCCGGTAAAATTACTGCAAGGAAATTAACCTGATTAAGATCAGGCTTACTGGCAAGGTCAAGGAATGATTCATAGAACACCTTCCCAACACCTTTATCATAGATTTTTGAGGCATCAATCTCCGGACTAACGACATCCATGGTTAATTTTGCATTAGGACGATCAATGACCATACGACCCTTATCATAAGTGATCGCAGTTTGATTATTCTCTCCCGGAGGGGCATGAAACAACCAATCGTAAACATGTCCTTTTGGTGATTTACTTTTCACTTCATCAAACAAGAAAATAGGACCTGTTTTGGTATAAAGTAATGTACGCGAGTACTTTTCAAGTTTATCTTTATAAACAGAACTCAGTTCACTTTCCATTCCATCAGCATCTTTCCCGTTGAATAAATGCAATACTTTTGGCCAGTCGCGCAAAGCTTTAATACCATTATCGTAATGAGCAGGTGCCTGACTTTCAGGATCGTGATCAACAAGCATTACGTTATGTGCATTCGCCTGTACATGATAACTCAAATACTCAAGATTCGCATAATAGCCCAATGGCCCATAAGCAGGATCAGTCAGCAGTGTTTCACCATTTTTCATAATCTGGAAACTTCCCTGATCATAATGATAATGGTTTGAGTTAGGACCAACTCTGGTACTGAGTACCATTGATGCATCATCCCAACCGGAACGCATAACCATACCCTGAGCTGCAAAGAACTTGGAAGGAGGTAATGTTTCTCTTGAAACTGGAGTAATATCATCTCTAAACCATAAATAACTTAGATACCCGCCTTTACCTGCCTCCCAAAAAGGCTTGACATAGTTGTATAAATATGGATTTTTTGTCTTGTTTACCAACCACCAGGAATGAATCTGTCCACCAATATCAACTTTTGATCCTTTTGCACCACCACCATCACCATAATCCTGCATTAAGCCATTTGAGTAACTAGCCTGAATCAGGTATTTATAAAAATCTTTAAAATTAGTTGTTGTGCTATAATCTACTCCGAAATTACGCTCTAAGGCAGGAAGTAATTCACCCATATCCCGGCTTGCCATATTCATATAGCCGCTTTTTGGCTCTCCATAACTTCCATCTTCATAATAAGTACGGTCGATAAAGGTTTTAGTTTTGGTCAGGATGCCTGAAATATAGGGTTCCAGATTTGGATTGGATGGATCATCTCCATAAATAGCTGTAGCAGCCAATCCCATACCGCCTGCTAATACTGCAATGTGATTGGTTTGGTTAGATGGCATACGGTTCATTTCGACCATATCACGATGAAACATTTTCAATCCCTTTTCCATAATGGCAGTCCGCACAAATGCACGCTCTGATTCAGAAAGCAGGTCATACAGCATATCATATCCGTAGGCAACAGGTTTGATAGTGTATCCTACAGGATAATACGTCCAGAACTTACGCTCCAACATCCAGTCGGCATTCCATTTTTTAAATGAACAGAGTTTTAACAATGCCTTTTTAGCCTGCTCACCCGCTGCACGGTCGCCTTTAAATGTATATTGGAAACTCCCCTCTTCAATTACATTGCCAAGAGTAGAGTTAGGATTATTCCATAGGGCATATGAATTGAAACCAACTGAAGTTTTAGAATGAGGCCCACCAACAAGATTTTCTGCTGTCAAATCTTTTCCTTCAGTGATTGCATCAACATTCACATTCATGAAATCTCTATGACTCAAAGCATTGTCAAGTATGCGTTGAGCAACCGGTGATTCATCATATTTAAGACGACTTTTAAGCTCATCAGCAGAGAAATATAATCTTGGGTGGCCATTTACTTGTTTACCGGGCATCAGGAAACGTAAAGCCCCGCTTATTTCTCCCCCCTTTTCATCTTCACCTTTTAATCTTATTTCCCATTGACCACGGGCATCCTTTTCAGAAATTTTATAAACACTTTGATTTACCCATTCATTACCGCTGCGACTGAATGAAATATTATCCTTAATAATTTTTCCCTGGCTGTCTACTAATGTTCCTGTTACCTGCTTCAGACTTATATTTCCTTCAGGTGCAACTTTCAAACTGATATTATCGCCATAGAAAAAATGCTTATTCAAAATAGAAACATCAAACATATCTAGATTGGTAGAACTGGGAGAAGTAGCGATAAATTGTCTGTTGCGCTCACCATTGATGCTGAAATCATCCATCAGAATAGTATAGGTAAGCAGATAATTTACGATCGGGTAAGATCCTTTCAGAGTAATTACCTGAATATGCTCATTAGCCCCAAGCGACGTGCCATTTAGTTTAAACGCTGAGATCGGTAGATCCAGTTCTAACCAGGTATTTGCCTTTGGATTATTAATCTTATGGAAGTAACGCTTGCCTTCGAAAGTTCCAAGAGAAAGTTCGAGCGATTCGGCATTACGGTCACTTTGAAAATATACAGCAGCTTTCACCCTGCTGCCTGACACCGTATAAAGATTCAAACGTTTCGTAAATCCCTGATATAACTCATTAACATCATGGGCTTTAAACGGACGTGCAAGGGCATATTTACTATCCTTGTAGGTTGGGGACTTAACTGCAAAATAAAGCGCATCAAAAGCTATATCCTGAGCATAAGGATAGGTTTCCCAAGCAAAAAGTTCACCGGTTTCAAAATCATTGAATAAGGTGTAGGGCACCCGACTAAGCGGTTTTTGTGCAAAAGCCAAATTGATGATAAGGCAAAAGGCAACAAATGAAAGGATCGACTGTTTTTTCATATTTTGTATTTTTATTGGTTTGTTTTATTATTTAATCAAATCTTTAACATCCGTTCAGCATTACCTGCCCAAATCATCGTTTTCTGCTTTTCATCCAATTCTTCAAATGCAGCAAGTCTGAAGAAAGGGGAACAATAATCAACAAAGGGAGTTTCTGTACCAAAGGCAAGTCTCTCCGCACCAAAATTGGCTTTCAGATAAGTCAAACTCTCACTATTTGGACCTTTAACGGGTACTCCACTGCCTCTTGAAGTATCGAACAATACATCTGCAGACTTGAGAATATCGATTGACACATTGCTTGTGGCCGGCTGATTATCAGTGATTCTGGCATCCAGAATCATATATTTTGCATCCGGAACTTTGCTAACCAAAACCGCGACATCATTATAGCTTAAGGCTTCATTCACATCAAACCAAGAGCGTTCTCGCAGATCAGTCATCCTTAAGGGGATAGATATAGGCATCCCTAAATCTCTGGCAGCTTTCACCATATCTATGCAGATATCATCTGTCAATTTATAATGATGGTAAAGCGGGAAAATACGGATCCCTTTCATCCCAAACTTTTCATGACATGTTTTTAAAGCATCTTTCCACCAGGGTAATGCAGGGTTGATTGTAGCAAAAGGGATAAATCGATCTTTAAACAGCTCATTTGATAAGATCTCTTTGTTCAACTCTTCATTGGCTATTTGAGAATCCACATAAAATAAGCCATTAAGATTAGAAACAATTGCCTTATTCACCCCATAAACATTCATACGCTGAAGCAGATCAGAAAGGTTGTTCCCCCTAAGATTCCTGAAAGGCCAGTGGCCGGTATATGCACTGATATCAACTAACATGATTACCCGCCTTTCTTAACATATTATTGAAGGTATCAAAGAATATCCTTTTTCTTTGGCTTTCATCAAGTTTAGCCCACATGATCTTACCCACACCGGTTTCATAATTCATATCAGTAGCAAACAATAGTCGATCTGCTCCAAGGTATTCAACGGCCATATCGATCATCCCTTCATCACTCACACTGCCACTGGTATCCAGATAAACAGTTGGTGCCTGCTGTAAAACCCGGCACATATATTCCCAGTTACCGCCTCCCCCGATATGTCCGCAGATGATCATTGCTTCAGGATACCTTTTGGCGATATCAACAAAATCTTCAGGAACTGAAGAGTTTGGAGGATTGGTTGGCAGATAGCCTGCACGCCAATTGCCCAATGTTGTAACCCCATGCAGCATCATTGGAATCTTATGTTTGATACAGTGCTCAACAATAGGAAAATAGAGCGGATCATTGATCTTAACCGCATCGTAAAGCTCTCCAAGCATAACCATTCCGTTATCTACACAACGATCGATCTCATCAAGTGCTTCCTTCTTAAACTGCGGATTGATGTAGCATTGTCCCATGATCCTTTTGGGATGAGATTTCATGGCTTTAATGATGATATCATTGTTTGCACGGATCTCTTCAACTGTTTTTCCACCGGGTATTGAACAGGCTGCTTTTGTAATTCCTAAACGTTCACAGCTCTCATCAACCTGAGCAGCGTTGCTACCGGTCCAGATATGATTATGTGTATCAATTTTTTGATATTTTTTAGCTTCCTCAAAAATTTTCTTCCATCCATCTGTTTGCAGTGTACCTATTTTATCGGCATCAGTATTTTTTATAGGAACATTACACTGCAATCCTGTGATTGAAGCACCAAGCAATGCAAGACTACTGCTGCCAAGAAATGTTCTTCTATTTACACCATTTTCAGACTGAATCTTCATTTTTGAG
>JBDNGV010000049.1:0-3310 GCA_041689125.1 Daejeonella sp. | reverse complement strand
TATGATATGGCAACCGCATGCTTTTGGGCTATTCCGTATGGAGTATCAACTGCAGGGATACGCCAAGCCACCGGAGCAGAAGAGCCGGCAAGCATTGGAAATTTCAATTCTTTTGAAATTTCAACCATTCGTTTAGCCTGTCTCCAACTATAAGATAGATGTTTATCATTAAATACCGGGACCGATTTTTTGTATTGTCTGAACGCATCAGTAATTTTTAAGAACATTTCGAATCGAGGGTACATTTTTTGCTCCTTATCATTCATAGGATAAACACCGTGTTCACCAATAAGTATCACTCCGTCAACAGCAATTGAATCACCACCCAAGGTTAGAGCATCTACTACAGTTCTAAAGATTGGGACATTGTATTTGTTTGCCAATGGGCGACTCATATCGTTATCAGGAACCTGTTCTGTAAAAATCGAAACGACCTTTGAATCCGGATAAGGAGCCATTTGATCCTGGTTAAAACCTTCCAGATATTTTCCAATAATTACGTCGGCATGTGATCCGGGTCGATATTCAGTGATAATTGCTGCAAGCCTTTTAGGTCCAGATTGAACTTCAGGTTTATAATCTGGCATTTCTTCTGCCTTAACTGACTGGAAAGGCAAAACAGCACCTGCTACAGCTCCGGAAACCGGTAAAACTGAGAGGTATTTAATAAGTTCTCTACGCTTCATTATTTTTGAAAAAAGGGTTATATGACTTGAATTAAATTAAAAAAAAGAGGAAAAATTTATATCCTAAGATATAAATTTCCCCTCTTTGATCATAAAAAATTACTCTTTATCCCACCAAACACGACTTAAAAGTGTATTATCACCACTTTGTCTTGCTTTGGCAGCAAGGAAGTTTTCTCTATTAAGAGTTTCCTCTGATTCAGGCACAATATAACGTCGTGGAATTCTACCACCTGTAATATTTCCAGGATAGTTGGTTGGAATCAATACCGGGTATCCTGTACGTCTCCAGTTAGAGAAGTTTTCAATTTGGTCAAGGTACCCTAAAACCCAGCGCTGAGTAGATATCTGCTCAAGCTTTTGGTTAAATGTTCCTGCACTAAGGAATGGATTGTAATTGAGGTAAGTAGTTACCTTATCCGTAGAAATCGCACCGCCAGCGCCGTAAAGTGACCATTGTTTCATTGCAGCTTTAACACCATTATCATAAGATGTGGCTGCGTTACCGGAAAACCACCCTCTAATGGAAGCCTCTGCAAGTAAAAAATGTACTTCTCCTGCACCCAATACAATAACCGGAGCATCATAACGCATTACAGTATTTGGATTTGGCTCAGAATAAGTCTCAAAATCAGCAGGATATCCATTAAACTTTGCATTTTGCATTCCTTTCTGTAAGGCCGTTGCTGTATCTGCGATATATCCACCTGCAGGTTGTTTTACCCATAATACCGAGATCACATTCAAACGTGGATCCTTTGTAGTTGTTGAATTCCCTTTTAGATGATCTATGAAACGCATAGAAATTTTGGAGCCTTGAACGTTCAAAGGATTCTGTCCATCAACATAATCTAATACTCTCATGTGTTCAGAGAAAGGGTTTCTATTACTAAGCAATCCACCATCAGCATAAGGTGCTCTTGTAAGGTCTGCATCATCTATAATCGGACCACCTGCAATTGCCTTTTCAACCCAAGTTTTTGCCATAACCGCATCGATTTTGGTTAAACGCATTCCAAGTCTAAGCATCATTGAGTAGGCGAATTTTTTCCATTTCACGGTGTTTCCACCATAAAATAGGTCAGAATTGCCAAATGTAGGTTTAGATGCGTCAAGAGCTACTGCCGCCTCTTCAAGTTCTTTAAACATATCCTTGTAGATATCAACCTGAAGATCATATTTTGGTTGATATTTTCCATCAAGCCCGTTAAGTGCTTCGGAATAAGGAATATCGCCATAAAGATCGGTCAGTTGATGAACTATATAAACTTTCCAGATTCTTGCAGCTGCAAGTTTATTTATGCTTGCAGGATCTTTCTTGGTTTCATTGACAACCAATTGAATCTGGTTCAAACAGCCCGAATACGCAGACCAGTTAGCTCTCACAGAACCTTCAGCAAAGTACTTATCTCCGGGAGCTGTTACTTCGCTATAAGTAGCTTCTTGTTGCAGCATCTGCATATTACTGAATCTATTACCACTGGGGTTTAATCCAATAGCTGCCAATTGAGCTTTGGTAAAGAGAAAATTCGCATTTACACTTTCGTAAGCATTGGGATTTTTATTGAGCTCTGCAAGATCCTTTGTACATGAAGACAAGGAAATTGCCAAAATTAGAGCTGTATATATAGGTTTAAAACTTAGATTTTTCATCTGTTTATTTTTTTGGTTTTTAATGGAGATGAGGCGATCATGATTTGATATTCTTACCCCTGCGGGTTTTGGCAAAATCATGATGGTTTCATATTGAAATTTTAGATAACATTAATTAAAACCTTACAATTAAATTCACCCCAAACTCACGGGTTCTTGGAATTGTATTTGAAGATTGTCCCTGATTGTTGCCAATAGTATAGGCAGATTCAGGATCGAAGTCCGTAATATGTGAAAAAAGAATAAACGGATTTCTGGAAACAAGAGAAATATCTGCTGATTGAATTTTCAGTGATTGAAGCTTACTTACTGGCAATCTGTAGCTCAGAACTGCACTACGAAGCTTGATAAAATCTCCATCAAATACAGAAGTAGTTAAAGGGCTTATGCTAGCCTGGTTATTATAATAAGTATCCATCTGATCAACAGGCCATGTTTTAGTAAATGGTGCACCTGTCTGATCAACACCTGTAACGGTTAAACCATTTTCTCTGCCCGGAAGTGTATTTTTCGATAATCCGAAACGGTACATATAGCGGCTAAGACCGGATTGAACAACATTTCCGAATTTACCATCAAGTAGTACATTCAGAGAGAAGCTTTTATACCTGAAGTTGTTAGTCAATCCCATCGTATATGGAGGTACGCCCTGACCGTATTCCATTTCAGCGCTCTGAACTTCATAACCACTCAGCTTATTATATACACGTACGCCACTCGCATTGGTTAAATAAGTCCTTCCTCTGAGGGTATTGTAAGGTCTCCCAACTCCAACACCACCTACAGTACTAAGTCCCGGTGCAAGCTTCTCAATTGTGCTTTTATTATACGCCGCATTATAGCTCACATCCCAGGTAAATTTATTCGACTTAATTGGTGTTCCTGTTAAGAGAATTTCAACGCCCTTATTACTTAACTCACCCACATTTAATAGCGCTGAACTATAACCAGAAGTAACTGCAATAGGAGTG
>JBDNGV010000048.1:0-4790 GCA_041689125.1 Daejeonella sp. | reverse complement strand
TAAGATGATGAGCGCAAGGTGAATAGCGGCTGTCCCCGAACTTAAAGCTCCAACATGTCCCTGCTTCAAATAAGTTTGCAGATCATTTTCAAAGCCATTTACGTTTGGACCGAGCGGTGCAACCCAATTAGTGTCAAATGCCTGTTTTACAAACTTCTGCTCATTACCGCCCATATGTGGAGACGATAGCCATATTTTATTCTGCATTTTGTTTTTTGTACTTGATTATTTTACCTGGGACACCAACAACAACAGCATAATCCGGTATATCCTTAATAATCACTGAGCCTGCTCCAATCGTAGCCCATTTACCTATTATAACCCCTTGAATTATAGAAGCACCAATACCAATGTGTGCCCCTTCACCTATACGTACATCTCCACCCAGTGCTACATTAGGAGAGATATGTACAAAATCTTCAATAAGACAATCATGATCTATCGATGCATTGGTATTTATTATAGTATGTGCTCCAATTTTAACACTTGAATTAATTGTAACACCTGCCATTACGACGGAACCGTTACCAATTGTTGATCTGGTTGAAATATTAGAATTTTGATGTATTGCAGTTAAATATTTATAAAAATTACTGTTAACTACTTTTTTACGAATCTCATTTTTTCCAATTGATACAATTACGAAGTCATCATTGGGATCAAATATTCCAGGGAGTTCATATGCTACACGGTAGCCTAATAGAGAGGTTAATTCAGGATTATTGTCTACTAATCCGCCAATTTCGATATCCCGCTGCTCCAAAATCTCCAAAATCACCTTGGCATGGCCGCCTGCCCCGATAAGATATATCATTAATTTCCTTCAAACTTTGTCATAGTAGCATGACCATTTTGATTAATTCCTTCACTTCTAAAAACTTTCAACACTGTCATCCAGACAATCCGACAATCCAAACCTAAAGAAATATGATCTACATACCAAACATCATATTCAAATTTTTTCTGCCATGATATAGCATTACGTCCATTTACCTGAGCCCAGCCAGTAATCCCAGGCTTAACATCATGCCTGCGTTTCTGCGATTCATTATATAAATTCAAATATTCTGGTAAGAGGGGCCTGGGCCCAATTAGACTCATATCACCTTTTATTACATTCAAAAGTTGAGGAATTTCATCCAATGAGGTTTTACGAACAAATGAACCCACTGCCGTTAATCGATCGGCATCAGGGAGCAAAGATCCATTCGAATCTCTTTTATCATTCATGGTTTTGAACTTAATTAACTTAAAAATTTTACCGTTCTTTCCCGGACGTCCTTGAAAAAAAAAAGGGTTACTGCCATTAGTGAATAATAAAATAATTATAACTACTAAAAAGAAAGGAGAAAGAATAAGAAATCCCAAAAAAGCCACGATAAAATCAATTAATGGTTTTATGGAACCTGTATATGATATTTTCACAATTATGAAATAACGCTTTTAATTTTGTCCAGATACCTATGTGATAAAACCTCTCTGTCAAAATTTTCTTTTGTATACAAATACCCATTAACGCCTTCCACTTTCAAGCGTTCAGAATTATTTAAATATTCTCTGATAATCCGATTAAATTCATGAGGATTTTCCGGTTCTACATATATTGAATTTGATGTTTACTTTATCTTTTTGAACTTAAATCAAAGGTTTTTGTATTTCTTTAAGAAAGCAAATGCTTTATAAAATTATACAAATGCTTTTATTAAAAAAACTGAGTGATGCTTAATTAAGTAAGATCTATTTAATGTTTAACTTCAACCTATTAAAATAACCAGCTGCTAGTGTTTGGTAAGACCTGTTTTTATATATCCAATTTCGCCCCCGTAAACCAACTGAATTTTTCTCTTCTCTTGACATGTTTGCATATTTTAGAAATACGCTTTTTAATTCATTACAGTCATTACTTTTTACAAACGCCCCACAATCTGCCTCGTTAATCATAGATGGGTATCCGCTGTATGAAGCTACTATTGGCTTAGAGGCCAACATGTACTCTACAACTTTATTCATTGATTGACCAAAATCCCATACTTTAGACTGTTTGGTTGATAAATATAAAATATCACAAAAAAATAAAAAGTATTTTACCTGGTTTTGTTCTATCCGATCCAAAAACGTTACGTTATTATAATTTTCTAAATCTTTTTTAAATTTATGCCTCAAATCACCACTACCAACTAAGACGAAGTGAACATCATCATTTGACTTCATTAACTTAATTGCACCTATTAGTGTGTCTAATGCATTAGTTATGCCGAAACTGCCTGCATAACCAATAATAGTTTTACTAGTAGGAACAAAATTTAAAAAGGGATTATTGGCAATTAATTCTTCCTCATAATAATCATCTCGATTGAACCCCATCGGTAAACAAAAAAACGGTTTCTCTATTTCTATCCTATTATATACGTGCTTATTTAGATTTGGCATAGTACCAACGATTAAATCAGCTCGTTTATATCCAAATTTTTCAATCAAACCAATTAAAATTACTAAAGGGTGGAATCTTGAAAAGCCTCCTTCTTCTGTCATTGTAAGCGGCCAGATATCCCTAATTTCAAAAACCAGATATGAATTAAACTTTTTTTTTAAGTAATAACCATAAACAATACTAAATATCGACAATGAGGAAATATGGATAACATCTGGCCTATCCAAATTATTTAATTTCATACTAAATAGTTTGAATTCAAAGTCAAACCAGGATAAAATTCTTCTAATCGAATTGGTCTTATAATATTTGAGCGTTTTCAACCATCTAATATGCACCCCCTGAATATATTCATTGTTGTAAATATGTTCAGTATTTGGAAAACTTGAAAAATGATTTGAGTCCGAAGTGATTAATAATATCTCATTGCCAAGACTCCTCAACTCTTTAGCTAGATGAAATAACCTGGACGGCATTTTTGAGTAATGGGGAGGACTCGCATATTTTGAGATTAACCAGATATTCATTGCTAAAACTCATATAGCTTAGGAATATCATTAACAATCTTAATCACCATCTCAAAATCTAAATTCAAGGTATCCAGGTACCATCTAATATTTTGGTATCTAGGTTGATTTTCGTCCTCAATAAGCTCAATTGCTCTCTCTCTAGTTATCTGCCCCTCGCGTATTTGGTTACTTCTAAAAGTGTCATGTTCTGTGAAACCTGCAACAGTATAATATACATAATTATAAAACGCTGCTGTGCCATCTCCTATTCTCCACGTGGTACTAGTATCTACAGCCTTTTCCCAATCATATTCATTTAATAGACAATCATTAACCTGGTCCTCATCCCATCTCCAGTAATCGAATATGTGATAATAATCTTTCTTTTCGGTAAAGCTCCTATAATATTCGCCAGACAATGTATCCCATAAAGAAGAATTGAAATAACTGGGACTCTCCATCATTGCTTTGAAACGTTTTGCATGATATCTCATTTGTTTCATCACGCCATGGCTATATACTCTTTTCTCCTCAAAATTAGGCTCAATGCCCAAAAAACCGGTTTTAAAATGGGTTACTTCTAAAGGGTTAACTCCCCATAAATTGAGATTTATTCCAGTTTGCTTCTTAATATCTTCAACGTATCTAAAAAAATGTTTATCTCCAGCTGTAAGCATAGCCATCATACCTAAATGAGGAGACTTAAGCCAAGCCAACATATTTTTTCTTATGTTTCTCCTCTTAAGTGAGATATCAGCAGCAACAATAATATTCTCAACTCCCAATTTCGAACACATCCTACTTATGTTTCTTCTACCAAGATCCGTAACCATACCCCAATCGTAAGTGTAGGTTACCGGTTTCATCTTTAGCTCATCTACAATTAGGTGCAAACCATAGCAACTATCCCTTCCTCCTGAAAAGGGAACTATACAATCAAGCTCATTACCTTTACGCCTGTAAGGTTCCATCAACTGAAACAATTCTTCTTTGGGTTTCGGATGATTGCGAGGTTCGTAATTTTTACAATAATTACAAATACCGTCAGTATCGAATTTTATAAATGGCATGGTCTCAGGCAGAACACATTTTGTACACCGTTTAAGTTTTGGCTTATTAAACTCCAGCATTCTTTCCTGACTTTGGTTATAACTGAACTCAGGGATCAAATTCTCTGTTCTCAAGTTATCATCACTAATTTGGAAATCCTCAACAGAAACTGGTATATCAACAATCAATAAATCCTCCTTTATTTGCTTAATATTTTGACAGCCAATGAGCCTCAAACCATAACTTTCTGAGGCAAAGTATATCGTTTTATCTATGTAGCCCACGTATAAGCTACCATTGTTTGAAAACAATAATAATTTCCCGTAAACTGGCAGAACTAAAGCACATGCAATAACACCTTCACAAAGATTTAACACTTTTGTCTTCAGTTCACCAATGTCGCCAGATTGGTTCAAATGCTCTTCTGCGATTGCGACTATAGTTTCTGAATCAATTTGGTACTTTCTTTGAACCGATAATTTTTCCCAAATTTGATCCTCGTTTACGATGATGCCGTTATGTATGGCAGCAATTCTATCCCGAACCACTGGTTGGTTATCACCTTGTCCGTTTGTAATTAGCCTGCTATGGCCCACAACTAAATTGCTTTTATATGGCTTTACTTTGTTAAGTAATTTATCTATGTCGTAGTCAGCTCTATTTATATTATACCTGCTGCCATCAAAAAATATAAGACCACTTGAATCTTTACCTCTCTGACGAGAATGTTCTACTAATTGAGAAAGCTTTTTCTTATCAACATTTGATGTTGATATAACCCCAAAAATTCCACACATAAT
>JBDNGV010000047.1:0-2035 GCA_041689125.1 Daejeonella sp. | reverse complement strand
CTTCAATTCGAAGTCTTTATAGTTAAAAAAAATCTAAATAATTGACTAGCGGCCACCGGCAGCAGCAAGAATTTTTCCATTTAGACGAACGTATTCAGCATTATTCATTGCTTTGGCTGCCTCAATTCCGGCTTTTGCGGTTTGTGCCGCACCGGCTTTATCTCCCATTTTTAATTGAATACGACCTTTCTGATATTTAAACCAGGGGGCTTTTTGGTCAGAAGCTTCTGCTATATTGATCCATACCAAGGCTTTATTGAGATCTTTGCCATTTTCAAAATAATAGATCGCTGCAGGATAATATGGTTTTTTTTCTCCCTTCATCGCCTCATCAATTCCGGCCATTACCTTAGAATCAGTATCTGTTGTCATATTCACCGGAACTCTGATATTGCCCCAAATTAAATCAAGCCTTGCTGTTGAAGTGGTCACATCGTTTAAAGTGATGGTAAAGGTTTCTACCTTATCCTTCAATTTGGCGGTTTTAACTTTAAAACGTAAAACATCCTCAGATTGTTTGTAACTGTATGAACCCCACTGCTTAGTTTCCTTATTCAAAATTATCGTCCATTCATCTTTACCTGGGATCGTAAATAATGCATATTCACCTGCAGCAACCGGGTTTCCTTCCAGTGTGACTGCATCGTTAAAGGTAATTACAGTAGCATCATTTGCCCCTGTTCGCCATACTTCGCCGTAAGGTGCAAGATCGGCCGAAATGCTTCTGCCCTTTATATTGGGACGAGAATATTTTATACTTACTTTGCCCATCCCGAATTCCTGAATAAGAGTTTGGGAACTACTCGACTGAGGCATAACAAGCTGAGCATTAGCATTCAGCGTGATTAAACTGCATAATACCGCAGTAATCAAGATTGCTATTTTCTTCATGATTTTATGATTAGTTTAATTTTTCAAATATATAAGATATTGGAATATTGATAGTTTTTTGTGTAAAAAATGTAAAAACATAAATCAGGTAGCTAGCTTCAGTTGTCGGCTAAGGCCGAAATATTTTTTAATCCCTAATCAATTCATTAAATGCATATTCAGTCAGAATTTCATGATTTCCCTCAAAAATTGTGAGGCCTAAATTGCCTGATTGTTTTTTTAGAAAAACCTTTCTTCCGGCAATACTTCCGAAATCGCCAAGGGCTTTTCTATATTCAAGTAAATTTAGTTTCTCAGAATCACTTACATAATCAATGCTATCGCTTACCGTCATGTCTTTTAATACCTTATTGTAGAAATTAATCGAATGAGTGATCGGTACGCTGCCCTGAATTCCATCATACACCCCGGCATAGATTTGAAATTCTGTCGTATTCAATTTTTCTACGGGAGTTTTCCAATAAATAGGTGATTTCTTTATCGCAATGTCCATGTTAAGGCTGTCTCTAGAACTAGTACAGTCCATGATATTATCGGCATATTTTGTTCCCATAATTTTACTTTGTGCATACCATGCGGGCAGGTCAGAAATGGGAACCCAAGCAGAAAAACGTCTGATCAAATGTTTTGATTTCATGAAAGTTGCCAAGGTTGCATAACCACCTCCGCTTGATCCGATTACATAGATCCGCGACAGATCCACATTGGAATTTTTGATAGCATAGTCAATCGCATCATTGATATCACCCAATGCCAGATCGCTACAACAGGCATCTTTTGTCCAGTTCACCCCCCTGAAATCGGGATGGATGTAGTTTAGGTCTTTTGTTTTGGACAGCGCAGCCAGTTCATCTTTCTGGTCATAATTGCCGCTCCAGCTATGCAGACTCACAACTAATGGCTTAGGGGCAGCAGACTTAGATTTAAGGAAATAAGATTTCTGTAAAGAATTATCTAGGCTTGACTGAATATCAACAACTTTAAAATCGCTATCCCATGCAGTTTTCCTTGTATCATCAAAAGCGGTGAACGTATTGTTGAATGGCTTTTTCACAGCATTCCATATAGTTTCATTCTGGCTGATGAAGATTCCGGCGGCTATGCCAAGGACTAAAATCAGGATGTACACAGCCGGTTTTTTCAT
>JBDNGV010000046.1:0-15335 GCA_041689125.1 Daejeonella sp. | reverse complement strand
TTCAGCCAAACGCTTCCCAGCTGCTTCAGCAAGTTCATCCAATTGAACAAAATTTGTACTTGCAGCTTCTAATGCTTGTCTTACTACAGGAAGCTTAATTGATCCTCCAATAATGGTAAATGAACCGCGACAATTTATAATCGGTTCAACACCCATTGAGCGATAAATATTCTTCTCGTCCAGGAATGAACTTAATGTTGCTTCTGTAATACTTCCCAAAGATCCCTGCAATACAACTGATTCTGCCGGAAGAACATTTCCAATTACCGGAAGTAAAGCAAGGCCTTTAATCACACTTCTGCGCTTCATTTATTTTAATTATTTATTGTACTTATTTGCTGCAAGTCCATTCAGGTCCCAAACAATCCTTCCGGCACGTACTGTAAGTTCTGCTTCAAGTTTACGATCGCCTTCGATCCGATTTTGCCCGGAATCTACAAAACCGAACTTCCCATTTATTATACTTAGCACTGCAATATCTGCCACGGAGCCTTCCGATAAATTTCCAAGATCCTCACGCTTAATTGATTTTGCGGCATTCCAGCTTCCGCGGGCTATTACTTCGGGAATACTCATCCCAATAGTCAAATACTTTGACATCACATTTAGCATATTTTTCATCCCTGAATTCATACTTGTTCGGTGTTCATCTGTTCCAAATGAATTTGGCCAGAGGCCCTGATTATAAGCAGGAATTGCCTGATTAAACCAAAATCCTGCACCACCATGTCCTACATCGAAAAGAACCCCTCTCTTCTGGGCATCCAATACAAAAGGCCTAACCTTACCCTGCTCATCAACTACAGTCATTCGCTCGGAAACATTCTCAAATGAATGGGTTATAATATCACCGGGGCGCATATGATCCAATTGTTCCTGAAGCGTATATTGAGGCATATGGCACTCCACAAAAAGCGGAACATTAGCAATTTGTGCAGCTTCGGAAGCACGCTCAAACGGAATCCAGCTTTTACCTTTATAATGACCAACTCGTGTGCCTACAATATATTCACTATACTTCTGAATGACCTCGGCAGTTTTCTGAACATCTATTGTCCCCATATCAGGCTCAAAACCAGAGCCTGAACTAAAACCAGTTTCAAAAATATTGACCCAAGCCAATACACGTGTAATTGAAGGATCAATGACTTTCGCTTTAAATTCAGGGAAGGTTCTCCATCCGGTTGTACCCGCATCAACAACTGTTGTGATACCCGAACGCATCGCAAAAGCATCAGGAAGCTGACTAGACTGCCCGTCAGAAAAACCGGGGTTACTTCCAGCAAAAACATGCGTATGGATATTGATCAGACCTGGGGAAACCAGAAGTCCACTTACATCAATTACCTTCTTTGCAGCCGATGCAGGGATACCAACAGCCACCCGGGATATTTTACCGTCTTTTACCGCAACATCCAAATTAGCATCAATTTTATTTTTAGCATCAATCACTCTTCCACCTTTCAACAATAAATCATAATCCTGAGCTATTGATAAAAACGTGTTGAACAATAAAAACATCAAAAGGAATGCCTTTTGAAGAGATCTCATGACCCCTACTCTTAGTTCAAAATAGAAATTGTTCATGATCCTGAATTTTAAATACTTTTCTAAACTTTTTTCCATAATAATATTACTCTGTAATCTTAATCTTTCCAAGGCTGTCCGCTGATGCCATTCAAGTCCCACATTATTTTCCCACCCCTTAAGGTATGCCCAGCCTCGAGTTTTTTTGTTCCTTAAATACTAATTTTGCGTACATCTGTAAACCCAAATTTTCTTTCCCGTAAATTGAAAACAGCAATATCTGCTTCTGCACCAATGCTTACATTCACGGTTTTTTTAGCTAAAAACTTAGGAATGTTTGCTGACACCCTGATAGCGAAACAGGCATGAAATAAACTCTTTAAACGATACCATTTTCTATTTCTTTCTTTTGTTAATTGATCAAGTCCAATCAAAATTTATAATTCACTCTGTGGATTCCGATTCAAGAATGCCTATTGAAATTTAAGAATCCCAAAGAACTGTGGTAAATGAAACTGTGGTTTGTCATTTTTAACCACATTCCAGGTAATATAATGAGGATTGGAACTAATTTCGGCGATTTTATAGAAGTTCGCTCTCCAAGAAACACCCGGTTTAGGCCGAACAACATTAGTATATTTTTCGAGCATACTTAACGGGATTTTAAAAGATATTGTCCAAGTTACAGGCTCGGTAATCTCCGGATCAACAACCTTTGGTAAAGAAGCTTTGATTTGAATTTTCTGAATATCCTCAACTGTAGGTCTGTTTTTTTTGTGATGCAGTAAGGGAGTCCCACCACAATTGATCTCGAGATTAAAATAATTGATAGGATTATCTGCTTCAGGTGAGAAAAAGAACTCCACAGCAGAATCTTTCCAAACAGGCCCGTTTATCTTTTCAGTTATACTTTTTACATAACGATCCTTTACCCTGTAAATAACATAAATATAATCATCATCATAAGTCATTTTGGCCTCTGCCATTGGCTTAAAAGCAGGAATTGTACCCATATAATTCCGAATTTTAACAGATTTAATCCCTTTCCATCCGGATTCATTCCATTTATCGTTCACATCAACCATTTTCGCCGATCTTTTAACATTGTAAGTGAGAAAATCGGAAGAGTTATTCGCTGAACTTTGCTGCGCATTTACCATATTGACAAAAAGCAGGTAGAACAGAAGAAAAAGAGAGGTATTTTTTAATTTTTTCATTAATATGATTGTTATAATTAGGATTAGGTTTCATTATTAAGTTGCTAATGGCGGACCTGCAGGGATTTGAATTCTCTTCCTTGAAGGATTGGATTTTACACGGTTTGCGGTAAAAGTAGCAGTCCGGTATTCTCCCAAATGAATATCTCCCGACATCATATCACCGTTCACTGTACCTTGGAACAGGTAATTGATATTATCAGCTATCATCTTTATTGTAGTTTCGAACCTTACCTTATTACCATCAAGTGTACCTGCAAGATTTCTGGTATCAAAATCTGCTTTATGGGTTCCTGAAAGCCAGTTACCATCCTGCTCAATGTTTAATTTGTGCATGCTGTTACTACTGAAAAACTTGATATTCAAATCCCAAAGACCGGCAAGACTCGTAGAAGGGGCAGACATTTCAGGCCTTGAGCTTCGCTTTCTTGAAAGAACTTCAAAAAGTCTATCGGCTATGATCTTCTCTTCTCCGGCCTGTATTTGCCCGGTAGTAATACTAACGGAGCTAATTCCATCAGTTTCACCTCGACTTGCAAGTGCTATTCTTGGTTTATTTCTACCCAATTCTTCTGCAAGCTCAAAACTATTGATATTGAGCTTATTAGTATCCCATTTGACAAATAGTACCGGTGATTTATTTGAAAGCCCGGCGGGCTCATAAACTTCAGTTTTAAGCCCATCAATTGGAGCAATTTTCTTTGAAATGGTATCGAGCCAGACTAACCATTTCTTCCAGTCGGCAGCATGGTCCCGTCTAACCCAATCCTCAACCGCTGCCATCATTCCAATCATTTCTTCACGTCCTACCTTATTATCGCGACCTGGCCCATGATGCGGCGAACTTGCCTGCCATGCAGACATCAAAATTGATTTATCACCCAGCATTAATCCGGCACATTGTGGCCCGCAAATAGCTTTACCTCCGCTGTAAGCCACCAATGTAGCTCCTCGTTTAAGATGTACCGGCGGAACAGTTAGATTCTGAGCTGCCACATCAATTAATACCGGGATATTCTTAGGTTTAGCATAAGAAGAGACTACTTCCAGCGATAGTGGCTGGCCTGTTTCAGAAGCTGCCCCAGCAGTAAGATAGATCATGGCTGTCTTTGGATTAATGGCATTTTGAAGTTCTTCGGGAGTAGATACATGAACAATTTTAACACCAATATTCCTGATCCCATGATCATAAGCATTACGAGAGTATAATGGAATAATAACTTCATTCTTATCAAAACCAGTCAGGTCAGGAATACGAATCAGTTTCTCAGGATTTCCACCGGTAACACAAGCTGCTGTGATATGCTTAAGTCCGGCTGCACATCCTGCAGAAACCATACCCCATTCTGCTCCTGTTAAATCAGCAAGACGCTGTCCAATTCCATCAGCCAACTCATCATATTGCACAAAGTTATGAGCCGCAGCTTCCATTGCTTCACGGACTGACTGACGCTCGATTGACCCTCCTATGATAGTGTATGTTCCCATACAATTAATCACAGGTTCTACACCTATTCTGCGGAAAATATTGGTATCGGCCATAAAGGAAGCTGCTGTAGTTACTTTCGCTGATCCTTCCAAAACTGAGGATCCGTTTTCAGCAAGCGGATTTCCCAAAACTGATTTTGCCGGAAGCACTGCTCCTGCTATTGGCAACATTGCTAAGCCTTTGATTACGTTTCTACGTTTCATCTGATTATTTTAATTTGTCTTAATTTCTATTTTATTTATTTAAAAGGGCTTGCTGCAAGTCCGTTAAGATCCCATATAATACGACCAGCTCGTACTGTAAGCTCAGCTTCCAGCTTTTTATCTCCTTCAATTTTGTTATTACCTGAATCCACAAATCCAAACTTACCTTTTGAGACACTCAATACGGCAATATCTGCTACTGATCCTTCAGATAAATTTCCCAGATCCTCACGCTTAATGGATTTGGCAGCATTCCAGCTACCTCTGGCTATGACATCGGGCATTGTCATTCCCATATTTAAATATTTAGACATCACATTCAGCATTGTTTTCATACCTGAATTCATACTTGTGCGATGCTCATCCGTGCCAAATGAATTTGGCCATAAACCCTGTTTAAATGAAGGAATCGCCTGATTGAACCAAAAACCACCACCACCATGGCCGATATCGAAGAGTACTCCCCTTTTTTGAGCAGCTAATACGAAAGGCCTAACTTTTCCCTGATCATCAACAACAGTCATCCTTTCAGAAACATTTTCAAATGCATGGGTCATAATATCACCTGAACGCATTCGATTTAATTGATCTTCGAGTGAATACATTGGCAAGTGGCATTCTACAAAGAGCGGCTTATTGACTAATTTGGCAGCTTCTGATGCACGCTCAAAGGGCGTCCATTCAGTTCCATCATATCGCCCTATCCGCACACCTACAAGAATATCAGCATGCTTATTGACGGTTTCTACAGTCTTCTGAACATCCATTTCAGCGATATTTTCTTGGGCCTTATCTGCGGAGTAACCTCCAGCAGCAATACTCAAAAAGGCAAGAACACGGGTCATTGAATTATCAATTATTTTAGCCTTAAAATCAGGAAAGGTACGCCAACCGGAAGTACCTGCATCAACTACCGTTGTTATTCCGGCACGGGGAGCGAAAGCATCCGGCAACTGACTTGAAGTTCCATCGGTAAATCCCGGGTTACTGCCAGCATAAACATGCGTATGCATATTAATCAGACCCGGAGCTACAATTAAACCACTTACATCAACAACTTTTTTTGCTGAACTTGCAGGAATATCAGCTGCAACACGGAATATTTTGCCTGCTTTAACGGCAACATCCATTTTGCGATCAATGTTATTTTTTGCATCGATTACATGGCCCCCTTTCAATAAAAGATCAATATCCTGAGCCTTAACCTGAGAGGAACATGCAAAGAATAGCAGTCCGATCATTAATGGTACTGCAAAAACCGATGTCAGTTCCCCTTTGAAATTTAATTGCTTATACATAGTGTTTAAATTTTATGATTTCATCTTTTGTTGTAGGCGGATGGCGAAAACACCAACCGCGGGGGAAACCCGTACATACGGGATAAAAATCAATTAGTTGATGTCGGCATTTGCCATTCTGGAGCGCTGATTCCATTTAAATCCCAAACTACACGTCCGGCTCTGAGTGTCAATTCTGCTTCAAGTTTTTCTGTCCCAGAGATTTTTGTGCGACGAATATCCATATAGCCGAAATTTCCCTTTTTTAGATTAAATACCGCAATATCAGCCTCAGAACCTACACTTAAATGACCCAATTCAGGACGTTTAATTACCTGTGCCGGATTCCAAGTAGATCTTAAAATAACATCCTGTAGTCCCATACCCATGGCAAGAAATTTGGACATTACATTGCTCATATCTTTCATGGCTGCATTCATACTTAAATTATAAAGATCCGTACTAATCGTATTTGGCAAAAAACCCTGTCTCATTGCCGGAATTGCCTGATTAAAGTTAAAGGCTCCTGCACCATGACCTACATCGAAAATAATACCCCTTTTTTGTGCAGCAAATACAAATGGTTTAACCTTTCTGGTATTTACATCCACAATAGATTCGCGGCCACCGGTGGTCTCTGAGATTGCATGTTCGGAGAACGTATGTGTAAATATGTCGCCCGGCCTGAAATGCTCCATAAATAAAGATTCAATAGAATTTGGAGGAGAATGCTCACCGAAATCAACAATAACCGGAACATTTGCCAGTTTACCAGATTCTACCGCTTTATCAACTGATGTAAAATCACCCCAATAATGCGCAGACTTAATACCAATAAGGATGTTTGGGTGTAATCTTGTGATCATATAAGCATTCATTTCCGGGTTCATATCTGTCACATCCTGCTGATCATAACGTGTAACCATTCCTCCGCCAACCACATTTAAAAAAGCTAAAATCCGGGTTTGAGAACGGTCTATCACCTGTGATTTAAAATACGGAAAATTCCTCCATCCGGCAGAACCCGCATCTACAACAGTAGTTACACCAGCTCTGAAAGAGAACGCATCTGCCTGTAACCCACCATGAGAATTTGCAGAAATGCTATTCACATCCGGCCCGTGAAAGACATGGGCATGCATATCAATAATACCGGGGGTTACATATAAGCCACTTACATCTATGGTCTTTTTAGAAGCACTAGCTGGAATATCCGCAGCAATACGGAATATTTTATCTGCGACAATGGCAACATCCATTTTGGAATTGATGTTATTCTTTGGATCAATAACGTGGCCGCCTTTTAGAAGAATATCTATTTCCTGAGCCTGAACCGTTGCTACAATCAGAATGAGAACTAAACAAGCAGTAATTCCAAGTACGATTTTAACATATAGATGCCTAATAAATTCTGAAATAACTGCTTTTTTAGTTCTCATGATTATCCTATTAAATACAATTGATTATTTACTCGAATCATCCCATTGTGGTCCGCTGATTCCGTTAAGATCCCAAGCTACTTTGCCAGCACGAAGTGTTAACTCAGCTTCCAGTTTTTTGTTACCGTTTAAAACAGATCCACGAGCATCCATATATCCAAATTTACCCTCCTTTATATTGAAGACGGTCACATCTGCTTCCGCACCTACACTAAGATGGCCTAAGTCAGTATGCTGAATTACATTTGCAGGATTCCATGTGGAGCGTAAAATTACATCCTGAATAGACATTCCCATTACCAAGAATTTAGACATTACATTCGCCATATCTTTCATACCTGCATTCCTGCTGCTTCTGTATAAATCAGTACTAATCGTATTCGGATAAAAGCCTTGCTTTAACGCGTTGATAGCAGTACTCCAAACAAAAGCACCCCCACCATGACCAACGTCAAAGATTCTGCCCTGCTTTTGAGCTTCAAAAACGAAAGGTTTCACTTTATTGTTTTGATCAATTATAGACTCACGTCCACCGGGATTTTTCTCAGACATATCTGAACCAGAAAAGGTGTGTGTGAAAATATCTCCAGGTCTGAAATGCTTCAAAAACAAGTCTTTGATAGATAATTTAGTAGTACTAGAACCGAAATCTACAATGATTGGCTTATTGGTTATTTTACCAGCCGCAATAGCACGATAAACAGGAGTAAAATCATTCCCGCGATAGTGATGTGCCTTAATTCCAACAATGATATCTGGATACTCATTCATAATAAATGCAGTAGGAACTGCATTCATATCGGTCGTATCTTGGGCATGTACAGTTCCTAGCATTCCATAACCCGTTATACTAATAAATGCAAGAACCCGAGTTTGGGAGTTATCTATTGTCTGCCTTTTGAAAACATTGAAATTTCTCCAGCCTGAAGAACCTGCATCAACAACAGTAGTTACCCCTGAACGGAAGGTAAAATCATCCGGAGCAACGCTGCCTAAGCCATTTGTGATTCCAAAGCCTGTGAAACTCTGTTCCTCGGTCCCTGCAAAAACATGGACATGCATATCAATAAAGCCTGGAGAAACATATAATCCTTTTGCATCTACAGTTTTTTTGGCACTACTTGCAGGAATATCTGCAGCAACTCGAAAAATTTTACCATCCTTTATGGCAACATCCATTATACCATCAATTTTATTCTTAGGATCGATCACATGACCCCCCTTTATTAGCATATCAATTTCCTGCGCCTGTACAAGCGACTGAACCATCAAACAAGCACCAAAAACGAGAATACTTGCATATTCTCTAATCTTAACAATTACATTTTTATTCATTTTATTTTAGTTTAAGTATTTATAATTCAATTTAGATAATTTCCATTAACTCGCAAGAGGAGCACCTGAAGGAACAAACACTGGTTTCTTTGGTGCCGGTTTATTATTTTTTGTAGCGCTAAACTTTGCACTACGGTATTCACCCATAAATAAATTGCCTGTGATGGTATCACCAGAAATGTTTCCGGTAAACGTGTAGATAATTGAGTCGCCTATCAGCCTGACAGAACTTTGGAGTTTGACGGAATCACCTTCAACAGATCCAACCATGTCATTCACGGCAAATCCACCTTGGTGAGTTCCCTTAATCCAGTTCCCATCCTGTTCGATGAACAATTTGTGTTTTCCTTCACTGTTATAAAACTTCACGTCAACATCCCAAGTACCTGAAATATTTCTTGATGGCGCTTTCATCTCCTTTGATATTGGACTTCTTTTTGCTGTCAGAATATTATAAATACGGTCTGCTGCAATCTTCTCTTCGCCAGCCTGCATGCCAATAGTGGTAACTGCGATTCCGTTTATATTAGGATCTTTACCTCTTCCGCCACCGCTGGCAACTGCAATTCTTGGTTTATTCTTACCCAACTCATCAGCCATATCAGCTCCGGTAATGTTTAAGACATCAGCATCCCAAGTGATCACTACTTCGGGAGATACATTCGATAAACCAGACATAGTAGAAGGGACATGGATCATCGTTTGCACACTTTTTATTCCCGAAACTTTTTTAATGATATGGTCCAGGTAGGAATCCCATTGCTTTCGTACAGCATCATGATCCATTTCTTTCCATAGTTTAACTGCTGCCACCATACCAAACATTTCGTCACGGTCTACTTTATTATCCCGGCATGGCCCATGATGCGGAGAGCTTGCCTGCCAAGCAGCCATCAAAATATCCTTTTGACCTAGAATCAAACCACATGATTGTGGCCCGCAGATTGCCTTACCACCACTATAGGCAACTATACTCGCACCACGTTTTAAATGCACAGGAGGAAATGTCAAAATTTCATTTGCCGCATCAAACAATACAGGTACTTTTTTTGCTTTGGCAATTGCCGAAATATTCTCAAGCGACATTGGTGCCCCTGTCCAGGTTCTGTCGCCATTGACCATATAAATCAGTGCTGTTTTGGGATTGATTGCATTCTCCAATTCTTCAAGAGTGGATACATTGACCATAGTAACCCCTATATTCCTGATAGAATGGTCATAAGCATTTCTGGAAGTTATCGGAACAATGACCTCTGTCTTTTCCAATCCGTCCAGATCCGGAATACGAACCAGCTTCTCGGGATCCCCCCCGGATACCACTGCAGCAGTTACCAATTTTAGTCCGGCCGCACATCCGGATGATACCACACCCCATTCAGCACCTGTAAGATCGGCTAGAGTCTGACCAATTCCATCAGCTACTTCATCCATCTGCGCAAAATTATGGGAGGCTGCTTCCATTGCAGATTTTGTTTGAGGACGTTTCAAGGAACCTCCAATGATCGTAAAAATACCTCTGCAATTAATAATTGGCTCAATACCGTGTGTTCTGTATATATTATTTTTATCCAAAAATGACTCAAGTGTAACCTCAACCGGTATACCCGTATTGAAAGGTACAAGGGTTAGATTTTCGGCAAGCGGTGATGCTATTGACGAATTAAATGGGATGGCACTGCCTACCAATGGCAGAAGTGACAAGGTTTTAAGAACATTTCTACGTTTCATATTTAATTGTTTATGTGTTTTTAGGCTTTATAAAAAGCCCTTAATATTTTTTATTCGTTTTGGTTTAAAATTTAACCCCAAACAGGAATTTAATATATTTTTAATTAGCTCTTCTCGGTAACCTGCCGGATTACACGCAGCCAGTTAAGTCCGAGTATTTTACGAATGCGTAGTTCTGAATAACCCAAATCAAGCATGGCCTTGGTCATTTGAGGATAATCACTCACATCCTTTATCTCTCTTGGTAGTGGTGGGCCACCATCAAAATCAGAACCCAGTGCAATATGATCTTCTCCTACCAAACGTACTCCATAATCGATAACCTTAGCCAATTGGTCAACACCCATCCAGTATTCATCCGGAATTACTTCATTGTTTACGAATGGAAGTTCCTTGGCGACTGACTGATCTACTTCTTCAATGCTCAATGATTTTCTTTCTTTTGGAGCTATATTAGGAGTCGATACGGGCTTACGTTTTGATGCCATCCATTCGGCATATTTAGGATTATTAAAACTGCTCCCGAATTGTATTCCAATAACTCCTCCTTTTGCCGCTAATGCCATTGCACATTCATCAGTAATACACCTTAAATTATTTACAATATCTCGGAAACCTCCGTGGCTATAAATTACAGGTCGACTGCTCGCCTCAACAGTCTGAAGGATTGCATCATCTGATGCATGAGCTACATTAATCAGCATCCCCAGCTTATTCATCTCAGTTACAATAGTGCGACCATGAGCATTCAATCCACCCCAGCGCTTCACTCCGTAACAGGAATCAATAAAAGCATTTGTTGCATTATGCGCAGTTAACTGAGCCGAGCGTAGGCCCATACGATAAAGTGACCTTAATATATTCAGATCCCCATCCATATCAAATGGTCCTTCAAGATCCAGAAATGCTGCCATCTTCCCTTTACGGTTTATTCTGACGATATCTGAAGCAGTTAGTGCAAGTTCAATAACTTGCTTATTATTCTCTATCTGATCAAGAGCCAATTCTACCACACGGAATGTGTTTTTCACTTCGTGACGGTCGGGATAATAAGGCTCCGGAGTATAACAAGAAAAAAACATGGCATCCAGTCCGCCTTCAACAGCTCTAGGCAGATCAACATGACCATCAGGATAACGATCTCCGATGTTGAGACCCTGCAATAACTGCCTGCTCATCATGTGTATATGACCATCCATCACAAAGGCTCTTTTATGAAGATCAGAATTGAACAATCCGCTATTTGCAGACTGGAATAAATGCCCGGATTCAACAATAATTGAATTTCCCCACGAGTTCAAATGTGAAAATTCAGCAATTGGAAGAATCGTTAAACACTTTATTACATCTCTGCGTTTCATGTATCTTATTCTAAATTAAAACCAATTAACAGATAATTGCTTTCTGTGGTATGAAAATGAAATCAACCTAGGGGAGAGCCCTTCGATTCTATTCTTTATATGAAAGAATAATTTCGTTTGTATTCCGATATAATATAGAAAAAAACAAAATAAGCTATGCATTTATATGAATCATAACAAAAATGTTTCATAATTCCTGACGGATTCGAATTCACAAATTCGGCTTTATAATGTTAAAATAAGGGATACTGTGAATTAAATTCACAGTATCCCTATTTATACAATCTCGCTTTAAAAGGTTTACTTACCAGCTTGGATTTTGTGTCAGTTTAGGATTGATATCCAATTCTAACTGAGGGATTGGGAATAAAGCATGTTTGGCAGTATATCCAATTGGACCTAATTCTTGAAGAGCTAAACCCCATCTTCTCAAATCATTAAAACGTATGTATTCAAACATCAACTCTACTTGTCTTTCCTTGTTGATAGCATTGAACATCGTTGGTTTTGAACCAGTGTTACCAACAGTTAACGCCGGCATATTCACTGATGGTCTTGCCCTCACCTGATTTACAGCAGCTCTTGCCTCAGTCAGCTTATTCAGCTCATTAGCTGCTTCAGCATACATTAATAATACATCTGCATAACGCATGAGCGGATAGTTGATACCATTACCATTGACGTACATAATAGGCCACATACCCTTTTTTACTGCATAGCTAGTTGCTGACCATACCGGATTAAATATAGACAAAGCTGCGCTAACATTCGGAGCGAAAGAATCACCAGCTTTGAAAATTGACATACCCCGACGAGGATCTGCAGGATCAAAAGCATCAAATGCTCTTTTAGTAGCCAATGCTGAACCTGTTGCGCCATTAACTGCAGGAAGGAAACTACCATTCCGGTTATTAGAACCACTACCTCCAATATCGGCAAATTGAACTTCAAAAATTGATTCCCTATTATTCTCGAAACTACGATGCCATACTTCCTGGAAATTATCCATCAATCCATATCTTCCTGAATTAATTACCAGCAAAAAGTATTTTTCAGCATTAGGATAATCCTTATTGTAGAGATAAACCTTGCCTAGCAATGCCTGAGCAGCACCCTTGGTTGCTCTACCCAAATTATTTCCGCTAAATGAAACAGGCAAACCTGCTTCTGCTGCTAAAAGATCAGCAATTATTACTTTATAAACATCCACAACGGGAGTTCTTGCAAGCAGAGCTGCATCAGTGTTAGGCAATGGTTGTGTAACCAACGGAACTGCTCCAAATAAATTAACAAGATCAAAGTAAAACAAAGCTCTTAGGAATCTTGCTTCTCCTACATATTGATTCTTTAAAGCATCTGTCATAGTAATTGCAGGAATATTCGCAATGGCAAGATTTGCCCGGTATATACCTTCATATAAACCTCTCCAAGTATCATGGATCTGATTCAGTGCCGGAAAGTATGTGAAATTATTGTACTCCAAAGGAACCGTATTGGAGAGTAAAACCTCACCGGATGGCACATCGTAAATTCGATTAAGATTAATGCTCCAGGCACTTTGAAGAGAAACATATACCGCATTTACTCCTAATTGCGCTCTTTCTGTGGAATTATAAAAACCTACCTCCGTCAATGCATCTGGTGGAGACTTTTCTAAAAACTCCTTTTTACAACCTGCAAATAACAACAGCATTAACATGGTTGATATACCTAATTTTAGATTTTTCATATTCTTGTATTTAAAATTTCTTAATGACCTAATTAATAAGATAATTCTGCGATCTAAAAGATTAGAAAGTCAGATTAACTCCGAATGAATAAATGCTAGGAATTGGAGTTGAACCTGTATCTACTCCGAAACTAAGTGGATTCATTGAGTCATCATTGAAACCTACTCCTCCCAAAGTATCCGCGTTGTAGTTAGGATATTTGGTAATAGTAAATAAGTTTTGTCCATTAAAATAAATTCTGGCATTTCTGGCACCAACCCTCTTAATTAAATTTTGAGGAAGTGAATAGCCAATCTGGAAATTCTGCATTCTTAAGAAATCTGCATTCAACACATATTCTGACTGACTACGATTGTTTTGATTGGTATCGCCACGAACTGCACGTGGTAGCGTATTGGAGGTACCAGGTCCTGTCCAACGATTTAAAACCGTAGCTTTGTTGTTCCACTCGCCTTGCATGGTTTCAAGATAAACACCCTGAGAATCATACAATTGTTTACCACTGGTTCCATAAAAACTCATATTGACATCAAAACCTTTAAAGCTGGCATCAGCCGCAAATCCATAATCAAAATTTGCCCATGGATCCCCAATATTGGTTCTATCATTAGCATCTACTTTACCATCACCATTAATATCCTTAAATTTTCTATCCCCTGGCTTGGCACCAACCTGAGTAGGCGCTGCATTAATCTCAGCCTGAGTTTGGAAGATACCATCATTGATATGACCGAAGAAATGAGACATTGGCTGTCCTGGCAATGTACGAGTAAAAGTTCCTGAGTAGTAAACATTCTCCACAAGGTTTATGATACTTGTTCCTGTACCTAATGAAACTACATTATTACGTACATTAGATAAGTTACCTGTAACGCCATATTTCAATTCACCTTTACTTCCTCTGTAACCTAACAAGAATTCCATACCCTTATTCTGCAATTGAGCAGCATTTTGGAAAGGTCCAGAATCACGACCAAATCCAGTTACTGTTGAAATTGGTGTACGAACCAGAATTCCATCTGTATCCTTTATCCAATAATCAGCAGTGAAAAATATTTTATTCTGCAAGAAACTTAAATCTACTCCAATATTGGATTGAGTAGTAGTTTCCCACTGAAGATTTGGATTACCTAAGTTGTTAACCACCGCTGCAGGAGCAAGTTGGTCTGCACCGAAGAAATAACGGGAATTGGTAGAAACAACTGTCTGATTAACATAGTTACCTATATCTTGGTTACCCAATCTACCCCAACTTGCTCTGACTTTTAATCCACTGATTAATTTGGAATCCTTCAGGAAATTTTCCTGATCTACGTTCCAACCAACAGCAAGAGATGGGAAATTTCCATAACGATTGTCGGCACCAAACCTTGATGAACCATCACGACGTATGGTGGCAGTAAATAAATATCTGTCGAATAAAGTTATGTTTGCTCTACCAAGGAAGGATCTTAATGCCCACTCATTTTCAGTTCCACCAACAAAAAATACTCCTGTACCTGCACTCAATACCTGAATGTCATTGCTAGGAAAATCTCTTCTACTACCACTAATTCCATTCCCGTAAAAATTCTGTTGAGTAAAACCACCAAGTAAATTAATCCTGTAGTTTTCTTTAATAACCTTATTGTATGTAAGGGTATTTTCAACAAGGTACTCATATGACTCGTTTAAATTCGTGTTTAGGTTCCTGACATTACTTCCTCTGTTATTCATCTGAAACTGAGGTACGTAATTTTTGAATTTGCTCAGCCCCATGTTCAAACCTCCATTTAGCTTATACTCTAAATCAGGAAGAATCTTAAAGGAAGCATAGGCACTACCAATGACTTTATTGTTAGTGGTATATGCCCTGTTCATGTCACGACGTCCAAGAATATTATCCCTGTTATTCACACCAGTGGTTGCAGGTGATGGTCCGGCATAACCACTATTATTTCTGGAATCATAAACCGGCATAGTCGTAGCGGCTCCCATCATATAGGCCAAATCAAGGTTATTGCCGAAATTTAAGTTCAGTCCCTCTTCT
>JBDNGV010000045.1:0-5077 GCA_041689125.1 Daejeonella sp. | reverse complement strand
TGGCGGTGGAATTATCCTTATTACTGCTGCCGGTGGAGCATTTGGAGGCATGTTACAACAAACCGGAATTAGTTCCCAAATTACAGATATCACTAAAGGTTATCAAATGGCATTGATCCCATTAGCTTTCCTGATCGCGGCAATAGTTCGTACAGCTCAGGGATCAGCAACTGTCGCTTTGATAACTGCATCAGGTATTCTTTCTGGTATGGCTATGAATTCAGATTTGGCATTTCATCCAGTATATTTAGGTTTAGCAATCGGATGCGGATCTAAACTAGTTCCATGGATGAATGATTCCGGCTTTTGGATTATTTGTAAATTAAGTAACCTGACTGAAAAAGAAGCGCTAAAGACCATTTCACCTCTTTTGGTAGTAATGGGTTTTACCGGATTAATCGTAATAATGATTGGGGCTAAATTATTTCCTTTAATCTAGAATTCTAAAATATAATTACAAGCAATGGAAAAAATAGGATTTATCGGTTTGGGTATCATGGGAAAACCGATGGTGCTTAATTTATTAAAAGCCGGATTTCAGGTAAATGTTTTGAGGAAAAGTAGTTCTTTGGGTATTGTCGAGGAGGCCGGCGCGAAGGTTTTTGACAGTATTGCAGATCTTTCAGCAAATTCAGATATCATCATCACTATGTTACCTGATTCACCTGAAGTTAAACAAGTAGTTTCAGAAATTCTACCCGAGATAAAAAAAGGCTCTCTTTTTATAGATATGTCTACCATTTCACCGGGGGTGACAATAGACATTTATAATAGTCTTAAGCAAAAAGGAGTTTCAGCTCTAGATGCTCCTGTTTCTGGAGGCCAGGTAGGTGCTGAAGCAGGCACCTTATCCATCATGGCCGGTGGATCTGAAGTATCTTTCGATAGGGCACTTCCGGTTTTCCAAGCGATGGGTAAAAATATTATCTTAATTGGAGAGGCTGGTGCAGGTCAGGTAACTAAGGCCTGTAATCAAATGATTGTTGGAATTACAATTCAGGCAGTAGCAGAAGCTTTTTCAATGGCAAAGAAAGCAGGGGTAAATCTCGAAAAAATGAGAGAAGTGCTATTGGGAGGGTTCGCTCAGAGTCGTATTTTAGACTTACATGGCAAACGTATGATAGACGGGAATTTTGTCCCGGGATTCAAAGTTAAATTACATAAAAAGGATATGGGAATTGCCCTTCAAACCGGAGCCGATCATCAAGTCTCTTTAAAAGCAACAGAATTAGTTGCCAAATTAATGAATCAACTGGTTGACGAGGGTCATGGTGAACTGGATCATAGTTCCCTTTTTTTGCTACAGGAAAAAAAATAAATCATTTTGTTTAACCGTACTTAATAAAATAAATTATGCAACGCAGAAATTTTGTTAAAACTATCGCAGCCGGATCCATAGGTGCATCCGTATTGTCTCCAATGGAAACATTAGCAGAGTCAAAACCAAAACCTAAAAAGGTACTGATGAAAGTAGGTTGCCAGTCTGGTGGAACTACTGAAGAGAATTTACAGTTAAAAGGACGCTGCGGTGTCTACAACATTGATGGAGGTTCTCCAAAATTTATTCCCGGTGTGGGATGGGATCTTGAGGACTCCTACAGAAAAAGAGAAGCTTGCGAAAAGTACGGCATCAGTTTAGATGCCTATCATTGGGCACTAACTTCCGCTGGTATCGATAAGGTTAGTGTGCCTAATATAATGCTTGGGAAAAGTCCGCAAAGAGATCGTGAAATTGACATGCTCAATCAGATGATTATGGTAGCAGGTAAAACAGGAGTTAAGGTTATGAACTATAACACCACTATTCTGCCTGTATTGAGAACCGGAAAAACTATTGATCCTAAACGGGGAAACGCAGAATACAGCACCTGGAATTATGCTGAAGCTATAAAAAGAAATGATCCAAAAACAATTGCAGGAGACGTAGACATAGATGAAATGTTCGAGCGGATTACCTATCTGCTTGACAGAACTCTTCCGGTGGCAAAAGAATACAATGTAAGGTTGGCGAATCATATTGCAGATCCTCCTACTCCTGTTGGCTATAGGGGAATTACCCGTTGGAACAGCCCTGATGTATTTGAAGGGATCAAGAAGTTTGCTCAGCTTTATGACAGCAAGTATCATGGCTTCAACTTCTGTATCGGCTCGATCGCAGAAGGTCTAAAAGATCCTAAAAATGATATCATCCCGATTATCAGATGGGCCGGTGAACGAAATCAAATATTTAATATCCACTTGAGAAATATTAAAGGGGGCTGGAATAATTTTCAAGAAGTTTATCCGGATAATGGGGATATGAATTTTCTGCAGGTAGTTAGAGAATTACGAGAAGTAGGATTTGATGGGATGGTAATGCCTGACCATGTTCCTTACCATAAAGACCCTGTGGCCGGCTGGCAGTCTTTCGCATTTTGCTATGGATATATTAAAGGATTAATTCAGGCGGTAACCGAAGAGGCAGAAGCAGCAAGTTAATTTTCAATAGAATACAAGATGCTCAAACAAAGTGGCCCAAGGATTAGGGATATCATTATTACGCCCATAGCTATTGTTGACCCGCCGTTATTAAATGCGGCAGGTTTGCATGCTCCTTATGCCCTGAGAATTATATTGGAAATTATAACCGATGATCAGATTTCAGGTATCAGTGAAATACCCGGAACCAGTGATATCGAGCAGGCACTTCTTGAAACTAAGGCACTTCTAATTGGTAAGGATGTATTTCAGCTGAATCAGATCAGAGCAGTATTAACTGAACGTTTTGGTTCCGAATCTCCTTCAGCGAGAGGTGAAGCTCCTTGGGATCAGCGGAAATTAGTGCATATTTTCAGTTCAGTTGAGGTTGCCTGCATGGATATCATGGGCAAAGTTCTTGGTCGGCCAATAGTAGATTTACTTGGAGGTAAAATGCGGGAAAGTGTACCTTTTTCCGCATACCTCTTTTATAAATACGAAGGCGCAGGCGGTGAGTATGGTTTTAACCTAAACCCGAATGCAGATGGATGGGAGGCAGCCAAACAAAAGCAGGCTATCAATCCAGTAGAAATTGTGCTTCAAGCCAAAGCAATGTGCAAAGAGTTTGGTTTTAAATCTATCAAACTAAAAGGGGGAGTATTTGAACCCAGAATAGAGGTGGATACAATCCTTGCACTTTATAAAGAATTCGGGCCTGATGTTCCATTACGTTTTGATCCTAATGCTATTTGGGCGTTGGACACAGCTCTTCAGTATGGAAAAGAACTTGAATGGGTATTGGAATACCTGGAAGATCCTGTTCGGGGTCAGGAAAATATGGCTGCAGTCCGAAAGGTTTTAAAAACCCCGCTTGCAACGAATATGTGTACCACCTCTTTCGAGGAAATACCAGCCAGTATAAAAATTGGTTCTGAAGATATCATTTTAAGTGATCATCATTTTTGGGGTGGGTTGAAGGCCTCTATGACGCTTTCCGGTATTTGTGAAACCTTTGGCCGAGATTTATCTATGCATTCAAACAGTCATTTAGGGATCTCATTAGCCGCGATGGTCCATTTGGGTGCTGCTCTTCCAAAAATGCCCTATGCCTTAGATACACATTATCCATGGCAATCGGATGAAGTGATTCTTGGTGGCCGAATTAAGTTTACTGATGGTTCAGTTGCAGTACCTGATGGACCGGGCTTAGGCGTGGAATTAGATAAAGTGGCATTAGCTAGGTTGCATCAAAATTATATTGATTGTGGTCTGAAAAAGCGGAACGATGAGATTGAAATGCAAAAGAAAGTCCCGGGATGGAAATTTCAATCTACCAGATGGTAAGTATATAAAACCAGTTTTATTTCGCAATTATTTTATTTCTGAATATTTTTTTTAAAATTCTCCTCATCTAAGAATTTTTTAGAATAAATTGAATTAAATTTCCACTGATTGGAGCTTAATGTTCAGTTGAGTCTGTTAAAAATATGTTCAGAAATACCTTAATTTTTCAAATACTTACTTCAAAATATCGTCTTTCGATAGCCTTACTACTATTTTTAATTTATTCAGGCTGCCAAACGGTGAATAAGAAATCCACTAGCTGGAGTGCCTATAAATCAGATGCAAAAAGCAGTAGTTACTCATCCTTAAAGCAAGTCAATAGAACAAATGTCAGTCAGTTGGAATTGGCATGGTCTTTTCCTTTTAAAGATGCATTACCCGGTGCCCGAACATCCAGAATTCAGGCAAATCCTATCGTAGTGTCCGAGATAATGTATATTCCCTCAAGCAGAAACAGAATTTATGCAATTAACTCAATAACAGGGGAACAGTTATGGTCGTTTGACCCTTTTTTTGGAGGCCAAGGTGGAGGAATAAGTAGAGGTGTAAGTTATTGGGAGGATGGCATAGATAAAAGAATCATGTTTACGGCAGGCAGTAATCTTTTTGCATTGGATGCTTTGACTGGAGAATTAATAACTGCTTTTGGTAAGGACGGCAAAGTGAATCTTAACATTGGTATGCGTGGCGATCCTGAAAAAATAGCTGTTGTTCCCTCCTCTCCCGGAATTGTATACAAAAATCTTTATATATTGGGTACTGCAGTTTCAGAGCTATACGGCGCCGAGCCTGGCTATCAAAGGGCCTACAATATTAAAACGGGAAAGCTAGTATGGACTTTTCATACCATCCCACATCCCGGGGAGTTTGGGTATGAAACCTGGCCAAAGGAAGCTTGGAAATATGCCGGGGGTGTAAATAACTGGGCCGGAATGAGTCTCGATGAAAAGCGGGGGATGGTATTTCTTGCATTGGGATCTCCCTCTTATGATTTTTACGGGGGAGACCGAAAGGGGCAGAATTTATTTGGAAATAGTGTCGTGGCACTGAATGCAGAAACTGGGAAATATATCTGGCACTACCAAACCATTCATCATGATCTCTGGGATTATGACTTGCCGGCACCTCCAAATCTAGTTACCGTTGTTCATGATGGGAAAAGAATTGATGCAGTAGCTCAAACCTCCAAAATTGGGTTTCTATATTTACTTAACAGAGAAACTGGTGAACCTTTATTCCCCATTGAAGAGCGTCCGGTTCCTGCATCCGATGTGCC
>JBDNGV010000044.1:0-6809 GCA_041689125.1 Daejeonella sp. | reverse complement strand
TTATTTCAGGAGCTTTGCTTTGCTGATCTGTATTGCAGGCCAATAGACCGCTAAACAGGAAGAGTACTGAGTAAATCAGATTATTTTTAAGATTCATATTAATCCATAAGTAATTTGAGAAATTTATCCTTTGAAGGAAAAACTCTAATCCAATTTCTAAAAATTTCGTGGATTATTTATCCACAGGCCAATTGAACTGTTGTTTAATAAATTCAAAAGTCCCTTTTGCATTAATTTCATGTCCGCCGTCAAAATACTCTATATTAGTCTTTTGCGGGATCTTTAATTTATTGTAAAGCCTGTTCACTTTTGCATATTCAAAAGCAATCCATTCATCTATTCCTACTCCGTCATCATGGCCCCGTTCAACCATAAAAGGCCTCGGTGCAATCATGGCAGCCATTTCCCCGTAATTAAATGTTCTGCCAAGGTTGAAATCAAACATTTCATATTCAGGTGCAAACATATAGCTGTTTGGCCAGTCAGTAGTTGCATTCTTCCAGATCCATTCATTAAAATCACCGGAGGAAATACTTAGGCTGTAGCGATCCAAAAGTGAGGGCACACGTATTGCCACCTTGCCGCCCCATGAAAGTCCGTAAAATCCTATCCGTCCGGAATCCACCCATGGCTGCGCTGTGAGCCAATCCAGAATACGTTCATGCTGATTCAAAATGATGGAAAAAACCGACAAACCCAAAGGATTCGCTTTGCGCTGGAGTAACCGGTACTCATGCCCTCCGCGCCATGGAAAATGTGGCACAAATACGATGTATCCACGCTCTGCCAGCTGAGCAGCAAACCCTTTATACGTTTGATTGTTTTTATCTAATAAGTCTTTAGGTAAACCTTCACCCCCATGCTGGGCGACCATTACCGGACGTTTTTCCCCAGGTTTGAGATCTCTGGGTAGCAATAGATAACCCCAGGCATAAATATCAGGCAAAACATCAAATTTCACTTCATATCCTATCCATTTAGGTTCTTCTAAAATAAGCCTTGATTGCGGATTCAAACCAATCTGTCCGGGAGGAATTCGCCCGATCACATTATCCCAGAAATAGTTCTGAAAAGTCTGCATGCTTTTTCGCCAGGCCTCCGGACTTGAAATTGTGGTTTTGTTCCAAAAGAATTCCTCTCTTACATGCCTTGAAGACTGAATCAGCCCTTGTGTATGTTGCTCCAATTCTGAAAGCTGTCGGAGTTGAAGAACCTCCGAATCTGATTTTAAAGGTGCCTGCATAGGACTTTTTCCTGCAGGGGATAATGATTTTAACTCCGGTCTTAACTGCTGTAGAAAAATGAGTAGACTTTTTTCATTAATCGGTTGTGCCTGTTTTTCTTGATCATTAAGAAAGTGAATAGATGAATGAAAGGGGCCTGCTAATTGTTGTGCCCTTTTCACTTCAGAGTTTACATCTGCGAACAGGGCAGTGACAATTTTTCCAGGAGCAGCTGAAGCACGCAAACGAATAGGACCCGGCAGTGCTGCAGGAGGACCTTTGATATCAGGAGCCGCGGAATATTCAATGAGCAGGCTTCTGGGAGCTATAAGACCTGCAATTTCAGCATCCCCGAATTCACGCAATAGCCCAAATAAATTCCTGTAAATGGGTTCTTCCCATACTTTTTCACGTTTCCCGAAATATGCACTAACTAGGGTAACATCAATACGGGTGTCGATTGCCGACGTATAAAATCCAAGCAATCCTCCTTCAGCCCACCCTATAAGTCCTATTGGGGCGGCTGATTGTTTATTCTGCTGATCAAACCAGTTTACGGCAGCTCTGATTTTTTGCACTTCATACCCGATTATATGTCGGCCAAATGTATAAGCCTGCCGGTAAATCCACTCACGATGAGGCTGATTCGTAAAACGTTCAAGTCTTGTACTACCAGAAGCTGTAGCAGAACGGTTAATTAAGGCTGGAATGATCACCTGGCATCCATTCTCGGCCAGACGGCGGGCGTATTGAAGTTCTGTAGGCAGCCCTGGCATTATTCCGGCAAGCATTTCAGGGCTCTGATCTGCATCCGGTATAGCCATTACTCTTGCCTTGACTTTCTGTTTTGGCTGCAACAGTATCCCCTCTCCATAAATATTCCCAAATACGTGCCATCGAACAGAATAGGCCATAAAGAATTCATTTTCAGTTATTTTCGCAGGTGAAGAAAGAGATGAAATGTATTCCATTTTCACATCAGCATCCAAAGAATCTGCTATTCCGATTATTTCAGCAAAGCGCTTACGGTTTGGAAGAATTGATCTGTTGTAAGCCTCCTTACTGGAAAAATTAACCTTTCGGAATTCCGAACGTCCTTTTGTTGAAGCCTCTAATTCACGCTCAAGAAATCGATCTATTCCCTGTATCATCATGATAGATAAATCTCCCTTTTCAATTAAGAGCGTACTTCCTCTAAGGCTTTTGTCCTGATTCTCAAAATCGTTAGTTTGGGCAATGCTCATTGAACCAAAACTCATTAAAACCAAAATCACAAGACACCTATTAAAATATCCTTTCATATCTTATTTAAGTTTATTGAATGCTCTAATCGAAATATTCTCTTTCACCACAGCACCCTTTGCTTCATTAGTTATTTCAGCAGATTTCCCTTTGCCTACACTATTATCCTGTACAAGAGTACCGTTACATACTCCTTTCAAAGATATGGCACTTAGCATTCCATTATTTTTAGCACTCTCGCTAATAATACAATTCCTTAGCTGCAAATTTGTGCTCCGTTCAATCTGAATGCCATTAAAAATAGGATTTTTAATATGGCACGTGTTGATGCTTATTTCACGGCTATCAAGCACTACTATTGCACCCCCTACTTCCTTGTTTCCGTTTCCAGAACCATCAATAATATTATCACTTAATATTATATTCTCGCCATTACTGATCAATATGCCACCGTATGCAGCCGGCTCGGAAGGGAAGTAATCTTCATTATGATCAAATACATTCCCATTTATAATCAGATTACTACCATTATTGATCAACAGATGACGATTATAACCACGAATGAAGGTGTTTCCTGAGATACTGATTCCCCGAGTATTTTCAAGATGAATATTCACTTTTTGGTTGCTGATATGGTTGCCGGTAATACTCCATAAACCAATCTTGTCTGAATTACCATTTAAGCCTAAAAATCGAATATTAGCACCCTCTGGGCTGGGAATTGCTTGAATGGTATTGCCCGATATCGTTCCTTCACGGACACTTCCCCCCATAGAGCAATCCACCAAAATATCCGCCGAAATAGGTCCTTCAGGATCGCAATTATATTCTATATCATTACCTGTAATCTGAAAATTACGTATTTCGCTACCAATAACCTTGATTCCTCCTTTTTTACAATAGCTTATATGGCTGTCGCTGATAATAAACTGGTTAATATTAACTTGGTCTAAAAAAATACCAATACCGCTATTATTGTAGACATGACAAGCATCAATCAGAACATTTCGGTTTCTGGAACTTAGATGAATCCCATTCCGTACATTTCTAATTAGCAATGCACGTATTGTAGGCATGAAAGTATTTCTGAGTTCTATACCATCGGCATCAATATGATCACCTGTAATTTCTAGAGCATCCATCAAAGGCATCCGCTCTTTATCCCAGGTAAGATTTTTAACTGAAGAAGGAAGTGCAGACCCTTTATCATGAGAACCAATAAAACGAAAGGCAGCACCCTCACCTGCCATAACAATACTAGCGCTGGCACCACGACCCGAAAGACCTAGTTTACCATCACCTTTTGCTCCGAAATCTTTAACATTTACTGCAAATACGCTCTCATGACCCCAGCAAAAGGTAAAGCAAATAAATAGGAACTTAAAAAAGGGAATAGTAAACCGTTTCATAAAATAATTCTTATTTTAAAAATAAACTAACCTGTTGGGGTAGTTCAATTTTTATTAATTGCACCCAGCGAGTTTATTATACAATTAAATATAGTTTAAACAGACTTACCCTTAAAATTAATTAATCAGCAGGGACCAATTTAATTTATCAAGATCTCATCAAAAAGAATCAATGCCGCTTTGCCCTTTCCAGCATGCCATGCAGGCATTTTATTCAGTGGTGTTGCTACAATTTTGATGTAAGAAACCGAAGTAGAATTAAACTTAAGTTCGTATTTTATTAATTGCTGGGGATCCTTTTGGACAGGCATCTTGGGGCTAATGGTATTCAGCAATTTTAAATTATCCAAATCTGAACCGCCATAAACTTCAATTCTGGTTGGTGGAAATACGGAGGAATTAACATTTATAATGGAATTCATTACAGCTGAACGAATCTGAACCGGTTTTTTGAAATCTAGAATCACAATCATATCCTTATTCTTAAAACCCTGCCAATTCGTATTATTGATATCATTTTCAGCCAATTGTCCATCGATAAGGGTACTATTTCCATTTCCTTTATAACTGATATCAGCAATACTCAATAAATTGATATTGTCTGGCTTAAAGGCAGATTTGTAAAAAGCAAAATTACTTACATCACTACTTTTCCATCCGGATTTATAAGCTTTAGCTTTTATCATAGTATTTTCACTAATCATGATCTCATTTTTAAATACAGGAGAAGCTAGACTGTCAGGGTCTTTACCATCAAGAGTATAACGAATTATCACATCCTTTCTTGGGTGACTGAGCTGAACATTGGTCCGTCTCACGAATACCGTTGAATTGTTTTTAAGGGCAGGATTGGATAACTGAATCAGCGTTTTTCCATCGTCTTTAAAACCTGTAATAATATTTAGGGAGCTATTAACCTTTTTTAATTGTGTTATATCCTTTTCGGTAAGTGAAGTATTCCAAACTGATAATTCGCGAAGGTTTTTATTGGAAATGATCGGCAGTAACTGCTGTAGATTAATCCTTGTGCCAGATAATGATAATGTCTCTAGCTTTTTCAAAGCACTCAGTTCCTTAAGTCCGCTGCCGCTGATATCTGTAAAATTTAGGTCGAGTTTTTGTAATTCCTTCAATTTGGAAATAAAGTTCAGGTCCTCATCCTTCACCGGCATTCTACTTAATCTAAGTGATACGATCTGCTCCTTTATCTTTGATAATTCTTCAAGGGATTTAGAATTATAGGAGCTCTTGCTGAAAAAACTAACTGCCAAAGCAGGTGATTCCATAGAAACTGGGCTAACTCTACGGTAAAAAGTATTTAGATTTTCAATTGTTTCTTCATCTGCAGCAGCAAAATCATACTCGTCCTCAATTTTAGCAACTGGTTTAAAGCGTTCGGTAGCTAAAATCCGCAAGGAATCATCTACAGGCAAATCAATTACCCTTTTCTTAAAATCTGGATGATCTTTGATCCATGTAAAAAGAATCCTAATATCCTCTGGACTAAGTTGTGGTTTTCCAGAAGGAGGCATATGTTTTTTATTGCCCAATGGCATGTGTATTCTTTCCAATAACAAACTCACCTTAGGATCTCCAGGAACAAAAAGCTTGCCTGTCTTCCCGCCCTTCATGATAGAAACTGAGTCAGTTAGTTTTAATTTACCCTTTAACTTTTCATCATTGTGACAGCTTACACATTTCTCCTGAAAAATAGGTTGAATAACATGGTCGTAAACTAATGCCTGCTCAATAGGTATGATCGGACTTTTTGTTATTGGCTCCATGACAAAATTTTCACCATGAGTTAGTACAGATCCAAAATGTCCTGCCAGCACAATGGTAAGACTGAGAATTATAGCACCGGCTTTAGCCAAACCTTGTTTATACCAAATTCTACTTTTGAATATGAAGATTAAGGAGGAAAAAAATACAATACTCACAGCTGACCATTTATGCCAGTTCAACACATTTCCACCCTCATAAGAATCTTCAAGGGAAAGAAAAATACCCATAATTACCGTAATTGCTGCAAGTACAATACCCGAAAACATAATACGGCTAGTAATATCCCGGTAGAAATCTTTGCTATCCTCCTTAATTTTAAACTGGAAGAACTCCATAATTACTGAAACGAGCAACAGTACTATCGGAAAATGCAGCAGCATGGGATGCATTCTTCCAAAAGTCTGCAACCATACTGGGATGATCAACTCATTTTCGAAAATCAATAAAAAGATTATTAATGTATTTAGGAATAATAAAACATTACCTGAATAAGCTTTCAGACTGATCTTCATAAAAATGACAGGATTAGATTTTTAGATGCGTTTAAATTTATAAGGATATACTTTACCTGAGGCCCATTGTGCAACATAAAGATTTTCATCATCATCAACGCAAACATCATGAGGATGTACAAAAATCTTTTCAGCTTGAGTCATCGTCTGTAACTGGGAATCCTTATTATAGATTGGTTCTGTACCTCCAATATTTGAGACTACTTTATTTTCCTTATTCAAAATAGTTACAAAACCTGATCCGGCAGTAGCTAAACTTGGGGAACGCAATACAGCTGCATATAAATTGTCATTTTTTATCACCGGACGGCAAACACAGGCTCCAGGTAACTTAATGATTTCCTGAAGCTTACCATCCAAAGAGAAGCGTTTAAAACAATTTCGAGTCCGGTCGGTTACCAATAAACTGGGTTGAGCATAACGACGGTCAATAACTATTCCATGTGCATTATCAAGATGTTCATCACCTGTTCCTCTTCCGCCAAAATATCCCTTAAACTTACCTGCAGCATCATAATGTAAGACATATTGGGCACCATATCCATCGGCAATAAAGAAATCACCATTGCTATCAACAGCGACCTCTGTAGGAACAAATTCCTTTGAATTCTTGTAAATGCCAGCTTCCATAGGCACAT
>JBDNGV010000043.1:0-11654 GCA_041689125.1 Daejeonella sp. | reverse complement strand
CTGTATCTCGGCAGCGTTAGAAAGTTTACCACTAACCCGTAACAATAACCTCAGGCGCAATGAATTAGCCAGTCTGATCCACTTCGACTTATCACTGGCATACATTACATCACTGGCTTTATCAAGTGGTTCTTTTCCATCTGCGATTAACTGTGCTGCATCTTTTAAATTCTGAATCAAAGCGGGGTAAATATCTTTTTGTTCATCGAATTTTGGGAAAAGGATACCTTCTTGCCCGCGAAGGCCCTCTTTATAGTATATGTCTCCATACAGATCAGTAACAGTTGACCAAAGCAGTGATTGAAATATCTTGAATACGCCTTCGTGAGTTTTAAGTCCTTTCTTTCTTACGTCAGATATGGAGGCATTGATCAATCTGATCACGTCGGTGTATTCATACAAGTCCGTTCTTGGAAACCTGAAATTCAAGTATGTGTTATCATCACTGTTCCTATTACCCTGCATATATTGAACAGTAGTAGCCAGATTTTTCGCACCTAGTCCACCTTTATTCTGATAAAGGAAAGCGGATTTTTGTATCACAGAAGATAAAAGCAGATTAGGCTCTGCTGATTCTAGTGCATCGCGTCTTGCCAATAATTCATCTTCCCTAAAAGTTGCTTTTTGACATGATGAAAGAATGAATATTGGATATATTAAGATGATTATTAACTTTTTCATATCAATGAAATATTAAGATAAAACTAAAAATTAACGGATAAATTAAATCCATAAGAACCAATCATTGGCAATGCCTTCCCTATGACACCTTGATTCACCCCAAGTCCTTCGAAAGCTGCCTCAGGATCTCCCTTCTCTCCACTTTTGTTCCATTGAAAAATATTTCTTCCTACTAAACCTAGGGTCAGGTTTTGAACTTTATAACGTTCCAAAACCTTCGAAGGAATCACATATTCAAGTACCACTTCTTTCACTTTTAAGTTTGTGGCATCCCTAATGAGCGTCTGACCGAAGTTCCAGTATTGGGAACCTAAAACCAGTCCTGGAAGGTAATAGAATGTTGCCAGTGGATCAGCACCATTCACGATATAATCGTTATCGTTTTTAGGATCGCCGCCAGTCTTTAACCAAACACCTTTAGCGTAGGAAGCATCCTCTGCATATTTTCCAAAATTGGCATAATTCCTAACCAAGGCCGCCATATTAGGGTACTTCATGCTTTGCCAGGCTGGCCATGGCAGGCCCCCGGATGCTGCATCACGTCCACCTACTGTATATTCATTGGATCCATTTACTTTATCTCCGATCGTTAGTAACGATTGTCCATTAGTCACGTTACGCCTTGTTACATTTGAAATGTATTGTCCACCTACTCGCAGACTGGCCACAGCAGACAATCTGAATCCCTTAAAACGTATAGATGAATTTAATCCCAAAATATAATCAGGGTTATAATTTCCGATTGGCTTCCTGTCTTTCTCCTGTGTAGAAAAATTCCAGTTTCCGGCATTATTCAATACAAGCATCCCTGCATACTTACTGGTTGAAGGCATTCTTTGAAATACTCGGGTTTCCCACATGGTTCCGACCCGATCGCCCTCTGCCATTCTGATGGCAACGTTCGGCCCATTATTATAGAAAGTATATCCATTGGGGATATAGGTTTTATTGAGGTTGGTGATAAATGCGTCGGTTTTAGTATAGAAGGCTGATATGTCCCAATTCAAATTCTTCGTTTTAACGGGTACCACTGTCAAGCCTATTTCAAAGCCTTTTGCTTCTACAGTTCCTACATTAGACAACATACCTGAATAGCCTGTGCCGGGAGAAGTTGGTATAAAGTCCTGCTGGTTTTTGTGCGTTTTTTTGAACATAGTAAAATCAGCAGAAACACGATTTTTAGCAAGTACCAAGTCAAATCCTCCCTCATAAGTATTAGTAACCTCCGCCCTAATATTTGGGTCAACTAGTTGCCCTCCTATATTTAATGTTTTTACATTCCCATAGTCTATCGGATTAAAGCCGAATGTGTTGTTGCTTCTGGGCCTGCCAATACCATGGCCTACCTGGGCGATACTGCCTCTAATTTTAAACATGTCGATAAAGGAAGGCAACTTGAACGTCTCTGAAGTAATCCAACTGAGGGCTGCAGAAGGGTAAAAATAACTGTTCTTATCTTCTTCCAAGATACCGCCCTGATCATATCTTCCGGCTAGGTCGATATATACCTGGTTGTCGTATCCTATCTGTGTAGAAGCATATCCACTTTGATTTTTACTAGTACCCCATGAGTTATTTGCTGTTAAAGTACCCGCAACCGCATTACCCAGACTAAAATCATTGGCTCGTACCAATTGATCTGCGTTGGCATTAGAATTATATGAATTACTATAAATATAATTATAGCCGACGATTGCACTTGTAGAAATTTTCTTAAAGTCTTTGTTCCAGTTCAGCATGACATCGGAGTTCATTAAAAATGTACTCTCCGTTTGTATAGAATACCTGCCGTTCCTCTGATTCACACTTGTAAAACCCTTTGATAATTTGTATTCATAATTGTCACCATTATAGTCCATCCCAGATCTTACCAATAATTTCAAAGGGCTTGACAAACTCCAAGCCAGCTCAGCCCTTCCAAATAGGTTATCTTTCCGGAAAGTATTGATCTCACCGTAAGAGTACATATAAGGATTGTTAGTCGCAGGATCGCCATTTGCTTGGTACTGAGCTGTATTTTGTCTGACCCCTTCATATCCCTTCAGCCATATATTCTTCATTTCCCTAATAGGTTGAAAATGAGCCAAATATTGCATGGTCAGCAATTCAACTACATCATTATTTGAAGATGATTTGTTAGGTGAATATTGAGAAACATAATTGCTACTAACTGTTAGCTTCACTTTTTTGGTAATATTGTAATTCGCATTCAGGTTTAAGGTTGTTCTGTCTGTTGCGTTATTGGGCATTACACCAATATTAGACATCTTTCCCGCCGAGAAACGAAATGAACCTATGTCGGAATTACCTGTAACACTAGCATTATAATTATTTGTTGCCCCGTTCTGCATAAACTGTTGCAGGCGATTTTCTTTTGTGGCTAAAAAAGGAACACTTTCATTTGCCTGTGTAAGGGCATTCCACCTGTTAATATTAAAAGATCCATCCAGTTTTGGACCCCAATCATATCCAACACCCTCAGTATAAAATGTACTTCTAATACCAGCACCATATTCGGTTTGTGATTCAAAAAAATTATAGCCCTTATCTATAACCATTGAAGTGCCAAAAGATACCCCAATCCCTTTTTTAGCACTCTTGCCAGATTTTGTCGTGATCATGACCACACCATTTCCCGCTTGTGAACCATACAACGCACCTGCACTTGCACCCTTAAGCACTGAAATACTTTCAATATCTTCCGGATTAAGTTGCGATAGAAGATTGCCAAAATCGACACCGCTCTTATTGGTAATACTTGTTTTTCCCATTTGGATACCATCAATTATATAAAGAGGCTGGCTATTTGCAGTTGAATTTGGAAGGCTTAAGCTGGTTGCGCCTCGTATTGTAATAAAAACAGAACCGGCCGGGTCTGTACTGGCTTGGGTAAAATTAACACCGCTCATTCTGCCATCAAGAGATTTTACTAGATTTGAAGTACCGCCGTTAGTGAGTTCGGAACCTTTTATATCAGCTATAGCATAACCTAATGAACGTTTTTCTCTAGTAACCCCTAAAGCCGTTACAACAACTTCATTCAGGGAGGACGCAATATACACCATTTGCACATTTATTATTGTCCTGCCATCAACTGTAATTGTCTGAGCCTGATAACCTATAGAACTAAACACCAGTTTAGTATTTGAAAAGGGGATACTTATGGTATATTTACCATTTGAATCGGAAGATACCCCGATGGATGTTTCATCAATTTTGACAGTGACTCCTGGCAAAGTCTCACCAGTATTTCCATCTGTAATTATTCCTGTAACTACAGTTTGAGCAGTCGTGGTAGAAACAAAGAATGTTCCTAAAACAAATAGAATAATCATCGTAAATTTACAGTTCATATTATGGGTTTATGAAATTCTTTTTTTATTTTTAGAAATTATATACTATCAAAGTTATATGACAAATCCCTTCAGTTCTTATCTAATCTTATCTACTTATTATAGGATATTATCATAATTTGACCAGGAATTAAACACCTCTTAACCTATCTGTCCAAACAATTTTGAATTCAGGGAAATTATTTGTGCGGGAATATCCTTGGAACCTCCATGAAAATGAAACAAAACACCTGATATATTGGAAGCCGCATCCTTTTCATAGATATCTCCTTTCTCTGATGAAACCCAGTTAAACGGCAGCCCTTATTTGACATCATCCAATCCTATAATTTAATTTAAGGTAATATACTATAAAAAGAAGGTAAGATTAGATAACAATTGAATAAGTTTATCATACATCTTTGTTATTATAGCTCATTTCAGCGTTGGTCATGATATCTTGGATAGCTGTCTTACTATAATTCCAAAATTATTTTTCATGAAAAAAATTGCATCACTATGCGTTTTTGCTATCTTCTGCTTGATTAGCGTAATGGCACAGGAAAAAATAGCTTTACCCAAACCACTTCCCATTTTGGCCTGGGCAGGTATTCCTCACGATAAGATATGTTTAGAAGTGTTTAATCAATAAATTATGACAAAAAAAACAGAAACCCGGAAAAACTCTAATACGTCCAGAAGAAGCTTTATTAAAAGTTCTGCAATTGCAGCCGCAACCTTTATGATTGTACCTCGGCATGTATTGGGAGGGAAAGGCTTTATAGCACCTAGTGACAGACTTATTATTGCCGGTGTAGGCGTAGGTGGAAAAGGTCAGTCTGATATCGACTATTTCTATAAAAGCGGGAAAGCCGACATTGCATATTTATGTGATGTCGATGATCGGAGATCTGCAAATACAGTAAAGAATTTCTCGAAAGCCAAATATTATAAAGATTGGAGAGAGATGTTTGAAAAAGAAGGGAAAAACTTCGATGCAGTTTCAGTATCCACTCCCGATCATACACACGCCGTTGTTTCCATGGCTGCTATGCAAATGGGTAAGCATGTATATGTGCAAAAGCCGATGACACATGATATATACGAAGCACGTAAACTAACTGAAGCTGCTCAGCGCTATAAGGTTGTGACACAAATGGGTAATCAGGGTGCCTCAGGAGATGGAGTAAGGCAGCTACGCGAATGGTATGATGCCGGAGTTATTGGTGATGTTCATTCAGTATATATTTGGACTAACAGGCCTGTCTGGCCCCAGGGTATTCCCTGGCCTACAGACAAGCCAGCAATCCCAAAAGGCCTTGATTGGGATTTGTGGCTTGGTACAGCGCCTTATAAAGATTACGTAGAGAAACTAATTCCGGGAAGCTGGCGAGGATGGTGGGATTATGGCACCGGAGCGTTGGGAGATCTGGGTTGCCATTTAATGGAAGCACCTTTCAGTGTATTGAATCTAAAGTATGCACTGGATGTTCAGGCAAGTGTTAGTAGTGTGTTTGAGGATTTTGGCAAGCGGGGCGTTTATCCCGATAGCCCACCTGCATCCAGTCATGTTACCTTAACCTTTCCTAAAACAAATAAAACCAAGGGAAAGGTTACAATGCACTGGATGGATGGAGGGATTAAGCCGGAACGTCCGGAAGAACTAGGTGCAAATGAGCTGTTTGGAGATGGTAATAGCGGAATTTTATTCGTTGGCACTAAAGGGAAGATGATGGCAAGTGAATATGCTGCCAACCCTCGCCTTTTACCGCTATCCCGTAATCAGGAAGTTAAGGTAAAACAAACATTCGCCAGAGTTCCAGGGGGTGCAGATGGCCATTATGCCCAGTGGGTTGAAGGCGCCATTGCCGGATATGGTAAAAAGGAACTTAGTTCTCCGTTTGATTTAGCAGGTCCCTTGACTGAAGCTATATTAATGGCAAACCTGGCTATCCGGGGAGCAGATATTCCTAAACTGCGAGCTTCCGGCAGAGGGTTTGACTATCCCGGTAGTAATATGAAATTATTATGGGATTATCAGAATATGAGGGTAAACAATTATGATGAAGTCAATAAATTTGTGAAAAGAGAATACCGGGAAGGTTGGAGTCTGGGAATTTGAAAAATACATGTAATCAATGATCCAATTAAAATTAGCTCTTGAAAAAAAATATTTCATTCTTTTATTACTATGAGACCTATAGTACAAATTTCACTCGATTTAACAAATATTGACGAGGCGCTCGAAACTGCCGCACTGGCCATGCGGGCTGGGGTTGACTGGCTGGAAGCAGGAACACCGCTGATCCTCGCGGAAGGTTTGCATGGCGTGAAGCAATTGCGTAAAGCCTTCCCAAATACCCCTATCGTGGCGGATCTTAAAACGATGGATGGAGGTTATCTTGAAGCCGAGATGATGGCTAGGGCCGGGGCTACTCATGTAGTCGTAATGGCACGGGCGCATGAAGAAACTATTAAGTGCGTGGTTAAGGCGGGTCATGACTTTGGCATTAAGGTAATGGGCGACAATCTTGGTTGTCCGGATATGATTGAAGCAGCAAGATGGCTCGAAGACTTAGGTTGCGATTATGTTATCCATCATATTGGTTACGATGAGCGAAGAGGTATAGCTGCCCGGGGGCAACTTATGCCCAGTCCTATGGATCAGCTTCATGAAGTGGTAAGGGCTGTAAATGTTCCTGTTCAGGCGGTAGGCGGATTAACATTGGAACAGGCTATTATGTGCCCTGAGTATGGAGCGCCATTAGTGGTTTTGGGAGCGCCATTAACTATAGATGCCGACGCATTTAAGACTGCCGATGGTAACCTGGAAGAATCTCTTCGTTTGATCTGTGCTAAAATACATGCCTATGGCGACGTTAATTTTAATCAAATCCGTAATATTTAAAACGAATTATTAATCATAAATAAAAATGGCAACAGGCGTTAAATCTGAGGCAGTTATTAATTATTCCTCTGAAAAAGGCTCTGTAGAAATCAGAGAAATATCCAAACCCGATATTGGAGAAGAAGATGTGTTGCTTGAAGTGGCAAATGTGGGTGTTTGCGGAAGTGATTTACATCAGTGGACTGCAGACCATAGCTGGCCGGTAAATTATCCTGTCGTTCTTGGACATGAATTTGGGGGACACATTGTGGAACTGGGTAAGCGAGTAACAAACTGGAAGATCGGCGATAGAGTGGTTAGTGAAACAGCAGCGGTTATCAATCCAGATAGTACCTTATCCCGAACAGGATTGTATAACCTGGATCCAGACAGAAAAGGTTTTGGTTATGGTGTGAACGGGGCCATGTCCAGGTTTGTAAAGGTTCCGGCCAGATGTCTTCATCGGATACCTGACCATCTTCCATTTGAAGAAGCATGCCTAACAGAACCCTGCTGTGTTGCTTATAATGCTGTGGTAGGCAATTCCAGAATTAAGCCCGGGGATCGTGTGATAGTTCTCGGTCCGGGTACTATAGGTATTCTGTGCGCTGCAATGGCAAAATTATGTGGGGCTGAAGTAGCAGTTGTAGGACTGGAAGGAGATCGGAACAGACTCGAAATTGCAAAAAAATATGGATGTGAAGTAATTATTGGTGACGCAACAGATTGGTCAAGGCGTACGGATGGGTTAGGGGCTGATTTTGTTATTGACGCTGCCGGCTCCAGTATGACCCTTAAAATAGCCATGGACCTTGTACGTCCTAATGGCCAGATTACAAAAGTAGGATGGGGCCCGCAACCACTTGGTTTTTCTTTAGATCCATTGGTTCAGAAAAATATCACTCTGCAGGGGAGCTTCAGCCATAACTGGCCCGTATGGGAGAAAGTAATCGTCCTCTTAGCCAGTGGGATGCTTAACGTGAAACCGATTATTGGAGGTGTCTGGCCGATTTCACAATGGCAGAAAGCATTTGAAAAAATGCATCGGGGAGAAGTGGTAAAAAGTATACTGAAACCATAAAATAAATTCTGCATTTGAATCTAAAAAACTAATGAGAAAACTAATCGTATTGTTCGCTATTCCTCTTCTTTTAATGTCATGTTCCAGTTTAAACCATAAAAAAAACAAAGACGGCTGGATCAGCCTGTTTGATGGCAAAACACTTAACGGATGGAAGAAAAATGAAAATCCGGGTACATTTAAAGTCGAAAATGGCACCATCATTGTGGCAGGACCGAGGTCGCATTTGTTTTATGATGGCATTGTTATGAACCACAACTTTAAAAATTTTGAATTTAAGGCGCAGGTAATGACCAAGCCGGATGCCAATTCAGGTATATATTTCCATACCGACTTTCAGCAAAAAGGGTTTCCTTCCAAAGGTTATGAAGTGCAGGTGAATAACTCACATACCGACTGGCGCAGAACAGGCAGTTTATATGCTATTCAGGATGTAAAGGAAGTTTATGTGAAAGATAACGAATGGTACGAAGAGTATATCATGGTTCAGGGCAAGAATGTTACCATCAAGATTAATGGCAAAACGGTGGTGGAATATGCGGAACCTGAAAATTTAGGCCGGGAGCATTTTGGTGGCCGTGCCATCTCTGGCGGTACATTTGCTTTACAAGGACATGATCCTAAAAGTGTCATATATTATAAAGACATTATGGTGAAGCCATTGCCTAATTAATTCTCAGCCATTAGAACAAATTTCAGTATGCGTTTGCAGGATAAAGTAATCATTATTACAGGCAGTACAACCGGAATCGGTAAAGCAATTGCGTTACGTTGCATAGCGGAAGGCGCCAGTGTGGTTATTCACGGTTTGAAAGAAGACTGGGGAAAATCAGTAGTTAATGAATTAGGAAAAGATAAAGCCCGGCTTCACATTGAAGATATTAGCCAGGAAGGCGCTCCAGGCCGTTTGGTTGATCTTGCAGTTCAGTCTTTTGGAAAGCTTGATGCTGTTGTTAATAATGCTGCAATTGTTGCTTCTTCTAACATTCATACAACCGATAAGGCTTTTTTACAACGAATGTTAGAGGTTAATACCATAGCTCCATTTGAATTGATAAAAGCTGCATTGCCTCATTTAGAGAAGCAGCATGGCTGTATATTAAATATCGGATCGGTAAACGCATGGAGCGGCGAGCCTAATCTTTTTGCATACAGTATTTCTAAAGGTGCCTTAATGACGATGACAAGAAACCTGGGTGATACCTTACACCGGGAGAATGGGGTTCGTGTAAATCAAATAAATCCGGGGTGGGTACTGACAGAAACAGAAATGCAAAGAAAAAAAGAGCATGGCTTAGCAGAAAACTGGTATGAAGATCTCCCTTTAGTATATGCACCTGCTGGTCGAATTTTATGGCCGTCTGAAATTGCCGCAGCTGCCATTTATTGGCTTGCTGATGAAAGTGGCCCTATAAGTGGTCAGGTAGTAGACCTTGAACAACATCCTTTTATTGGACGTAATCCCCCCAAAGACGCATCAACTATTAAAGTATCCAAATAATATAAGTTTATTATGCCCAGGTTAGCCGCATTCCCCAAAGCATTCATGCATGCTCTTTGTAAAGATGGAAGTATGAGTCTGTCTGATTGGATCGAACTCGCTGTGAAGCTTAATATTGATGGATTGGAATGGTATGCAGGCTTTTTGGAGATGAGTGATGAAAGAAACTGGCTTAGGTTTCGTCGCCAGGTTGAGGATCATGGAAAAATTATACCCATGATGTGTTGTTCTCCCGATTTTACGCATCCGGATTCGGCGTTTCGACAAAGAGAAATAGAAAAGCAACAGAGATGGATTGATATGACTTTTGTACTGGGGGGGTCTTATTGCCGGGTATTGTCAGGTCAGAGACGTCCCGGGCTCTCAATGGATGAAGGTGTGAAATTAGCAGCCGATTGTATCGCTGCCTGTCTGCCGTATGCTCAGGAACGAAAAATTACACTCACCCTTGAAAATCATTACAAAGATGATTTCTGGGAATACCCCGAATTCGCCCAGAAGGTGGATGTATTCCGTAAGCTTGTCGATAGTTTGGATCATCCTTTTTTTGGAGTTAATTATGATCCCAGCAATACTTTTTTAGCTGGAGAAGACCCTCTTGAGCTTCTCAAACGTGTATCCCATCGTGTGGTTACTATGCATGCCAGCGATCGATATCTTAAACACGGGACCATTGAAGATTTACGCAAAGAGGAAAATGGCGCCGCAGGATATGCTAAGAGGCTAAGTCATGGGGAAATTGGTAAAGGATTGAATGACTATGATGCCATTTTTTCTGAATTGAAAAGAGCGGGCTTTAATGGTTGGATAAGTATTGAAGACGGAGTAGACGGGATGGATCAGTTAGAGCGTAGTGTGGCTTTTGTACGCCGCAAGATGCTGCAATACTGGCCGGTTCAAACCGATCATTCATTAATAATTCCCTGATGATGGATACAAATTTTTACGCTGCCCCTGTATTCTGCTTTGGTGAAATTCTATGGGATATTTTACCTGATGGCCCCCAGCCAGGGGGTGCGCCTTTAAATGTAGCCTATCACCTTACCAAATTAAATGTCCCCACTGTTTTGATCAGCAGAATAGGTAAAGATCAGGAAGGAAAGCAGTTGGAAGACCTTATGGATAATTGGGGAATAGATAAACTTCTTTTGCAATCCGATCCGGTTCATGCCACAGGTCGGGTATTAGCAAAAAAAGCTGCCGGAAATGAAATGGCCTATGAAATTATGTTTCCTGTAGCCTGGGATTTTATAGAGGTAAATTCCAATGCTGTAGCAAATGTAAAAGAATCCGAATATTTTATCTATGGCAGCCTGGCCGCCCGTAATGTTATCTCCCGAAACAGCCTGTTAGAACTTCTGGATTATGGCAAATTCAATGTCTGTGATATAAATCTGAGACCCCCTTTCTTTGAAAAGGAATTGTTGGAAATCTTGCTGGGGAAAGCTGATTTACTTAAAGTGAATGAATCTGAGATAGAAATAGTACTGGAAATGCTGGAATGTGACCTTAAAAATGAGAAGGAGCAGATTGATTTTATCAAAGAAAAATTTAATATTCATGAAGTAATTGTAACCAAAGGAGAGCATGGAGCCACCTATTACACTCAAAATGGGATATATCATGTTGCTGGTATAGCAACCAAAGTTTGTGATACTGTAGGTTGTGGGGATTCATTTTTGGCAGCATTTATCGCTTATCATTTCTTAAAAGAACAGCCTGAAAGCATCCTGAAAAAAGCAGTAGCAATGGGCTCATTAATAGCAGGTAAAAAGGGGGGATGCCCGCAGTATGAACTATCTGAATACAAGAATTTTATTAAAAAACAGGCAACTATTTAGGTTATTCCTAAAATATAAAAAAGGAACAATGAACAATAAACAAGGATTAACGATTTTTGATTTTAAAAATAAGGGAGAATAAAATGAATAATTGAAGTAGGCGTTTGTTGAATACTAATAAAATTAGTAATTTAGCATTATGGAACAACGATTTAAGAGTTTGTCGCTATTTGAATTCCAGGGGAGATTCCCTGACGAGCATAGCTGTGTTAAGTATTTAGCAGATATGAAGTGGTCAACTGGTTACAGTTGTAAGAAGTGTGGTCACGGACATTCCTGTAAGGGGAACAGCCCCGAAGACCGGCAATGTACCCGTTGCAGGTATATTGAG
>JBDNGV010000042.1:0-2408 GCA_041689125.1 Daejeonella sp. | reverse complement strand
GCACCTTCATGGAATAATGATGACAGTAAACTAATCTATGTTGCATTTACTGGCAAATCTATGCTTTTTGACGATAAAAATACCAGTTATATCTATCTGGCTAACCTGAGTGATGGAAGTACACAACAAATTTCAGGTGGCGATGAAGATCTGTTCCCTTTCCGAATTAACTGGGCTGCTGACAATAAACTAATTTATACCGCAGATGGGCTTATCAGGAAAAGAATACTTGGGCAATCTGGAATAGAAACCATTCCTTTTGAAGTAACTTTTACCCTGAACCGTAAACCTTACGAAAAGAAAAAGTATGATTTTGATAATACTGAAGATCATAAAGCCTTAGGAATTGCTAGTCCGGTGGTTTCTAATGACGGAAAAAAAATAGCCTTTGCAGCAAAAGGTGACATCTATATTCAGGAGATTAACGGTAAACTCATCCAGTTAACCAATGATTCTTTTGTAGATCTGGAACCTGACTGGTCGCCGGATGGAAATACCCTGGCCTATATTTCTGATCGGGCTGGCATAATGAACGTATGGTTACATGATCTTAAAACGAATCAAAGTCGCCTGCTATCCAAACAAATCATTGAAGACACATCTTACCCTACTTGGTCGCCGGACGGTAAAAAAATTGCCTATTATACCCAGAACTATATGAAGAAATGGGGCTATGGCATTCTGCATATTGCTGATGTAGCCAGTGGAGAAGTTAAGGTTGCTAATAAAACGGTATGGGCACCTAGTAAACCGTCATGGTCACCGGATGGTAAGACTCTCGCCATGATGGCCTTGAAAGCCCATTCCACACGTTTTCGCGAAGGCTTTAACAAGTTCATGTTAGTCTCACTTGAAAAAGATACAGCAATTTTGGTGTCGCCTGATTCCAGCAAAGCGCTTGGAATGCGCGTCCAGAATGGCCCGGTATGGTCGCCTGATGGAAAAACAATTGCCTATACAAAAGATGGTACACTGTGGACTGTTCCGGTAAATATTAACGGTGAAATAGCAGGTAAACAGAAAAAACTGACTGATGAACTTGCGGATAATCTGAGCTGGACCGGCGATTCAAAAACGATAGTATATATCGCAACTGATAGATTAAAACAGATTGATGTAACAAGTGGCATAATAAAGGATATAGCAATTGATCTTAAATGGAAAACTGAGATTCCAACTGAAGATTATATTATTTATGCAGGCAAGGTATTTAATGGTAAAGACAGTACTTACCAGGAAAATATGGATATCTATGTTAAGGGACACCGAATCAAAGATATTAAGGCTCACCAGAATCACAAACCTGGGACTAAAATTATAGATGCTTCAGACAAGGTTGTAATGCCCGGTCTCTTCGAAATGCATACCCACCAAAGTTCAAATGTTGGTGAAAAACTTGGTAAAATCTGGCTGTCTTACGGCATAACTTCTGTCAGGGAGCCTGGAGCAGATCCATATGATGCATTGGAACGCAAAGAAGCCTGGGAGAGCGGTGTTCGTCCAGGCCCAAGATTATTCTTTACCGGCGGATTAACAGACGGTACCCGTATTGCTTATGGATTGGCAAATAGTGTAACCGAACCCAATCACATTAGAATGGAGCTCGAAAGGGCAAAAAAACTAGGTTATAGTTTGGTGAAGACCTATGTTAGAATGCCGGATTCTATTCAAAAGGTACTTACTGAAGGTGCACACAAATTAGGGATTCCGCTCTCCTCACATGAGCTTTACCCTGCTACAAAATACAATGTTGACGCTATTGAACATCTTTCAGGAACAAGTCGAAGAGGCTATTCAATGTTGCTTGATGCAAATTTCAGAAGCTACCAGGATGTTGTACAGTTGGTTGCTAAATCCGGAATCAATATCACACCAACAGCATGCTTAAGAACAGGCTATTTCAGGCTTGCAAAACAGTACGATGAATTGTTAAATGATGAACGGAACAGGAAATTCCTTACACCTGAATTTCTTCAGAATCTGTATGTTCAAACCAACCAATTTGATTCCCTGAGGACTCCAAAAGCAGATGCAAACTATAAGGCATTGTTAAAAACAATCAAAGCGATCTCTGATGCCGGTGGAAGTATTACCGCAGGAACTGATGCGCCATTTGCGCCATTTGGTAGTAGCCTTCATACTGAACTTTGGGTATATGTTGATGCAGGACTTTCACCATTCAAGGCTTTGCAATCGGCAACGATACAGGCAGCAAAAGTAGTCGGGGTTGACAAAGATTTGGGAAGCATTGAGGTAGGGAAGCTGGCCGATCTTATCATTGTAGATGGAGATCCACTAAAAAGAATTCAGGATGCCATGAAGGTAAGAACTGCAATCAAGAACGGGAAAATCCATACTATTGAAGCCTTACTGAAATGATGTTGAATAATCAAATCATTAAAAGATTT
>JBDNGV010000041.1:0-1892 GCA_041689125.1 Daejeonella sp. | reverse complement strand
TCTTCTTTGACATTCCCCCAACCAGGTATTTCGCAACATACATTCTGGTATTAACGATATTCTCGGTCTTTTTAGCGGCCCTAATTATCCAATCAATATCTGCACTAAGTTTATATTTTGGATCATAGGCTTCAGTCAATGATCTACGGATATAAATTGCCTGATGACTGATACTCATTCCATATTTAAAATCCTTCCAAGAAAAGGTTTCAGGTGTTTTGTGCCTCCTTTGCCCCAGACTTTTCCAGTTTTCATCGTACATCTCAGTCTCACCATAATAAATATCCGCATCAGATTTAGTAGCAAATACTTTTTCAACTATATCAGAAGCATATATTTCATCGCCTGAATTCATAAACAAAATATAATCACCTGAAGCTAGCGAAAGCCCTTTGTTCATGGCATCGTATATGCCTTTATCCTTTTCAGAAATCAGTTTTGTTATCCTTCCTTCATATTTTTTCAGGATTTCCAGAGTTCCGTCGGTGGAAGCACCATCTATTATTAAATATTCAATATTTGGATAGGTTTGGTTCAAAACCGACAAAACCGTACGTTCAATATCCCGAACATTGTTGTAAACAATAGTAATAACAGATAATTTAGGCTGGAGCATGACTTTTTAGCAATGATTCGTATAATTCAATGTGCTGGCGAGCGATGGTATGCTCTGAAAAATGATCTTCAATTGTTTTGCGGGAATTGGCACTTAATACCTGTCGATTGGCTGAATAAACCCAGGCAATTCCACGAGCAAGATCTGCAGATGAACGATATTCAGCTAGGTATCCATTTTGTTTATGAAGAACCATATCCGGAATCCCGCCTGTTCTGAATGCGGCTACCGGAGTGCCGCAAGCCAGACTCTCCATTATAGTATTCGGGAGATTATCTTCGAGTGAAGGAGCCAAAAAAACATCCGCGGCACTATAACAAAGTGCCAGTTTTTCATCATCATTGATGGTCCCTAGAAAAGTAGTGCGAATTGGAAAATCAGGAACATTCTTTTCATCTCTATTCCCAAAAATGATCAACTCCATCTCATTAGGATCAATACCATAATTATCGGCGAACAATTCTATCGCGTCAACCAAATAGCTTGTCCCCTTATGCATATCCATCCTGGATGGCATAAAACCGCTCATCAGAATGAATTTTTCAGTATCTAAGCCAATTACTTGTCTAGCCACAACTTTATCAGATGGCTTAAAAATTTGGGTGTCCAAGGTATTTGGAATATTTACAACTTTATTCAATCTGAGCAAACTGCTCATCCGAACCGAATCAGCCATCCATCTTCCGGGAGCGACAACAGTAAATTTCAGTTCTGCATAGGCATTTTTCTTTTGAAGCCAGATCTTATGAGACTTGTCATCAATAGCAGCATTCTTCAACACCGGACAATTGCCACATTCCTTAATGAAATGATCACATTCATAACGCACATGGCATCCGCCTGTAAAGGCATTGCTATCATGAAATGTCCAAACAATCGGTTTATTCAGAGCAGACAATTTTGCAAGATCTACAGGACGTAAAAAAGCATGATTTATCCAGTGAAGATGTATGATATCTGCAGATCGAAGCAACTCAAGCTTTGACAAATCCCTACCCCAAAGCGGAAAAGAAAAAGGTATAGGCAGAGGTTTGGTAAATAATTTAGAATAATACCTTTCGAGGATGATTCCAAAGGCAGTAAACCATTTATTGAAAAACCCTTTAGACAAATTGACAACCTCCGGATTATCCCTGAATAGAAAATTAACTGCTAACTGAGAATCTATCCCTTCAGCTTTCAAGGCTTTGTTCAGGCGCGAACAGGCTCTTCCTGCACCTCCGTTACCGGCATACGTATTCAGATGTATAATTCTCACTAACCAAAAATACAATTC
>JBDNGV010000040.1:0-3349 GCA_041689125.1 Daejeonella sp. | reverse complement strand
AGTAATTAAGTATTTATTTGGATGAATTAAATACCATGTAACGAACAGGTTCTGAGTACTCATTGTGCGGAAAAGTATAAAAACGCACTTTCCCATCTTTGTTCATTGAAAAACCGGGATCATTATCCATTTGAATAAATTTGCCGGAAATATGTTTTGCCGGAAAATACAAGCTTGATCCATCAGGGAAATCCAAGCGAACATGAGAAATATCCCTGAGATCGGAATCGAGTTCCAGATTCCACTTACCATTGAGCATTTCAATACCTTTTAACAATCCAGAATGAGCTTTCCCTTTGTTATACTTCCATCCGGCACTTGAAATAATGCCGATTGAATTCCCATTTAAGCTGACCTTATCCTGAATAATTTTACCATTCATTTCATAATCAATCAGATAGGTATCGCCTTCGGCGCGAACAGATTTTATCCATGGCTTGCTTTGAAAGGGTTCGTGAATTGCTATAAAACTTGATTTGGTACCAGTATGCCTTTGCATAATACCAAGTCTCATAAAACTATCGAGTTTATTATCATCTTCTGCAGCAAGTCGCACAGAAGGCGCACGAAAGCTAAATATTTGAGTGTCTGCCTGAGGTATATGATGAGTACGCAGCCCCGAATTCTGATAGTTCCAGGTTGCGGTCCATGGTTTATTTCCGGTAGCAGCTCTGATATCTTTCATATAAGAGTAAGCGTGGATTTTCTTTCCTATCATATCTGAATCATACTGATTCCTAGGTACACCAGTCCCACCCCATTCAGGTACTAATGTTTTGACAGGTCGATCCATAGAAATACTGGTCTCCAGTTTTCCTTCTTCTTCACACATACCATGCAAAAACCAGTCGTGAGTTTCCCCGCCTTCTACATCAAAACGATCAATCACATAATCTCTGCCTTCAGCTGCATGAACAAATATCAGCCTTCTTCTATATTCACCGGCCATGGAATAAGCGGGGGATGCATCAAGATCAACAACTTTAACATAAGGATTTTGATCATCATAATATTTTAATCGGCCTGTTACTGGCTTCGCTACAGTTCCCTGATCCTGTGCTTTCTGGTCTATAACTACGGTATTGTGTGAAGCTGTATGAATAGTCCACCCCCGATATTTGGAATGTGTATATCCTATATCTGAAAGCAATTCGGCACCATTGGCAAATAAAATAATTGAAGCATTATCATAGTGCGAATGGCCATAATTTCCGCTCCAGTTGATATTCAGCAGGGTTTGATCTTTTCCGGTACCGGCAGCCAATGCCGCATTACCAAGTGAGGGCCATAAGCGTGAAACTGAAACACCTCTGGTTTTGACTGGTGTAGCTCTGTTCGCCCATGTATCATTAAGAGGCAATTTATGACCATTGGGAAATATTGCCTGCTGACTAACATTTAAAGCGCTTTTATAAAAAGGCATCGCATCGGTTAGATCAAGATTTTCAAAACGCTCACCTTTCCAATCCGCAGGATCTGTATAGCCCTTTGCTGCTTTTGCAACACTTTCTAAACCTTGAATCGTTTGATCATGGTAAGAAACAGTACCCTCCTTCCACCAGCCATCTGCAAAAAAACCGAGTTTTAAAAATTCTTTGAAACGATTTACTCCATCGTGTACAATATCAGGTCTGTTCAGGATTCGCCCAATCCTAACCATATCTCTGTACATACCAGGTGACATATTGGTATATATTTCCGGGTTTGCGGCAGTAAACTCATAGCCTGAAATTAATAGATCTTTTACGATTCTTTGATCTGTTAATTTACCAATCTGAGAATCCATTCTACTCCAATCATAATTCCCTTGTTGCAAGTTATCGTAAGATATAGCAATCTGAAGCGGAATATCACTATAAGCCCACCAATTCCATTTGGCTCCACGGTATGGCACAAGACCTTCATAGGGCCATTTCTGGTTTGCAGGAAAAAACTTTTTAGGTGCATTTGGATAATCATAGCGTATCGCATAATCAGGAAATAGTTCTGCAAAACGGCCTGCGATCACTGCTGCCCTATCACCATAGGCAGGATCTTTTGTTTGAGACCATACCTTAGACAATTGGACAGCCATTTGCTGAATCCATTTCCAGCGATCAAACCAGGCATGTGCTTCATAAAAATATTGAGTCCCTTGGCCATTCTGATAATAACGATAAACCTGTTCTGTACCACTCGGTGCTATAATTACTTTTTCTCCATTATTAGGATATTTTTCATTTGGAAAAGTCATGCTGCAGAATTTGCATTTCACCTGATCCCCCATTCCTGGCTCCCAGTTTAAAACCCCCATTTCCTGAGCTCCCCCATTGCAATTCGGACAACCAATAAAGAACATACCCGATCCGGGTGGTACCAGATTCTTTACTTCAGTTAATGACATTTTTATTAGAGGCTCAACCGAAACCTTAAGTGCCTCAATATTCTCAGACTTTTGTTGTCCATTAACTAATCCGGGCATTAGCAATGCAAGAAATAAAAATGATTTCAATATTCTTTTAATCATGATCTACCTATTATTAGGAATTTAAAATAAATCGTGTACCTACCCGAATTTAACTATAAATTGAAGATTAATATTATCCGGTCAATTAAAAATTAAAAATATTGTTTCTGAACACATTCAAATAATGAATAATATTCTTCTACAGCTTTTTAAACGCCATTATAAATAAAAAATAATATTTTAAAAATCCATACTTCTCTATACTTCGTAATTGAGCGCAAATAATATAAAAAGACAAATGAAAAAATTATTAATTCTGGCTGTTGCATTAGTAGCTTCTGCAATCAGCACTACAGGTTTTGCACAAGGAACCAAAATGGTTGGTGGTGCTGAGATGTATCCAAATAAAGACATTGTTGACAATGCAGTGAATTCAAAAGATCACACTACACTAGTGGCAGCGGTAAAAGCTGCTGGTCTAGTAGAAACGTTAAAAAGTGATGGTCCATTTACAGTTTTTGCACCAACAAATGATGCCTTTAACAAGCTTCCAGAAGGAACAGTAGGTACTCTTGTTAAACCTGAGAATAAAGCAATGCTGACAAAAATTTTAACCTATCACGTTCTTTCCGGTAAATTTTTGGCTGCAGATGTTGTTAAGGCAATCAAAGCAGGAAAAGGAACTGCTGTATTCACAACAGTGAGCGGTGGTAAGTTATCTGCAATGATGAATGGCAAAAATGTTGTTTTAAAAGATGAGAATGGTGGCACTGCAACAGTTACTATTGCAGATGTAAACCAAAAGAATGGAGTTATTCATGTGATTGACTCAGTTGTTTTACCTAAGTAATTAATTAGTTAATTTTCATAATATTCCCGGCATAAATCCGGGGATATTATTTT
>JBDNGV010000039.1:0-3524 GCA_041689125.1 Daejeonella sp. | reverse complement strand
TGAAGGAATTGACGTTGATAAACAATGGAAAGAACTTTTAGTATTGGAAGGTGAGATTATCCAAAAGTATGGAAAGTCGGACTGTATTCATGGGTAATCACGTTGTGGCAAAAAGCAGATGATGAGCGATTATTTTTCACCAAGCCATTAGCTAAAGCTTTTGTGTTTGTTTTATTTCTCTAAAGGCCAAATCAATGCCGAAGGGTCGGGATGGTGGAATTTAAGAACAGGTCTAAGCCCTTAAATAAAGCCCTTTCGATTTGGTTTAAAAATTAAGACTCAGGATTTTTTTGGCTTTATTCTATAGGTATCCAAAGTAGCGTCTAGGTTAAGGATAAACTGGGTGCCTTCGATAAGGTCTTCCATTTTCTTCAAAATGGGTTCATTTACCTTTAGACAGATATCGATCAAGGGGTTGCTACACCATATTTTATTGCAGGGTGACCCTTTACAATCCTCACAGTCGCAGGGCTTGTGTGAGCCACGAACAATAACCAGTAGTTGTTCCAGGTCTTTTTCGGACATGAACAAAGCGACCGTATCTACTACGAGCTGCATGCTTACCTCGGGATTTGGACTATTTTGTATTCGGTAGGTGGCACCGTAATCGTTTTTGTAAATGAGTTCCATAAAATCTATTCTAAAATTTAAAAAAACCGAACACACCTCAGGGTGTCCGGTTTTTCAACTAACCCAACTCAAACAAGAAAATTTATTGTAATGAGGTCTCTCCTTCATTGGGGTTATAGATATAATTAAAAGTGTAGTATCTTGATGGATCCGCAGAACCATCAGGATTGGCGGGTGCATTCTGGTAATAGCTTAATATCTCTACCTTGGCCACTTTACCGTCATGAGTGCGAAATACCAAAATTCTGCCAGGAATAGCCGTTACCAAATTGGTCATGAAATTATAGTTGTACCAACCGTTGTTGCTTCCCGTGGGTATTGCAAAAACTCCATCCGCGTCTTGAGCAAACGTTATGTCCTGAGATGAGGTCACTTCCGAAAATATTCCTTCAACTATGGTGGCGCCCCCATTACCGTTTCGCTCCGGTTCGTCAATGGTTCCTGTGATAGTTCCACCATTAACCGCTATTGTAAGCCCTCTAAAAGCAATATCCCATTTGGTATCGCTATCCGTTACCTCGCCGGCTTCAAAACTAAATTTTGTAAAAGGTCCTCCTACAGGCTGACCTCGACCACCAGTTTGTGGAGCAAAAATATTCTCGACCTTGGCGTTTACCAATTCGGACAATACTGTAAATTCATTTGAAGTCATTTTTGCAGTACCGCTCACACTTACACTTACCGCTCCAGAAACCGCTCCTTGAGGTACGGTAGCCACAATCTGCGTACTGCTCACATTAGTAATGGTTGCCATGGCTCCTCCAACTTTAAGGACAATCCTCGAAGCATCGGTGGGAAAATTGGTCCCCGTTATGGTAATCTCAGTGCCCACGGTTGCGGATTCTGGCGAAATAGCAGTAACTGTAAAATTCTCGGATGAGTCTTCATCATCGCTACAAGAGACAAAGGCAAATAGCGCTAAGTATAGCGCAAACATTTTAAGGATTGTTTTCATAATAATTGAGATTTAAAATTTAAAATTGAATGTTTAAACGTGTAAAAAATTGTATTCCGGGGTTTACAAGAACCTCGGCATCTTGGGCGGCCAAAGGGTTTTGCCCTTTAAAGTCCAAAAGATTGTTGACCCCGAACTGTACTTGGTACTTTTTATAAAAATTTTTTCCCAAGGCCAGGTTTACTAAGGCATACCCATCCACAAAGGAATTGTCCAGATTATCCAACAGGTCATTGCCATTGCGATCGGTCAAACCAAACCTACTGCGATACACTACGCGTAGGTTCGCATTTGCATCCCATTGGGGAATTTCATAAAATACCTTGAAGTTGACGGTGTGCCGGGAGCGGTTTTCTAATCCAAAATAGTCGCTTCTGGTCAGTCTTATAGTTTCCAAGGTTTCCGGATTGCGACCAAAAACGGTACCTGCTTCCAAAGCCTCCTCTTTATCCTTGTCAAAGGCATATAACAACTGATAGCCAGCCGAGAAATCTAAATTTTCAAAAACGCGGTACTTTAGATCGAACTCCACCCCTTGGGTGTATACGCTCTCCCTGTTAATGTATCCGAAAACGTTTTGGCCATTAGTTCTTGAAGCTAATATCTGGATATCTATAAGGTTATTAAAATCGTTTCTAAACAGATTTATATCGGAGGAGAGCTTTCCTTTCTTATGGGAGAATCCAAAATTATAGCCTATAGAACTTTCTGCGTTGAGCCGCTGTCCTAGGTTATTTTGATCCACAACCAAATTGGCTATTTCATCATTTTCCGAAAGACGCTGTATGCCAGCAGCTTCCACTTCTTTGCCAAAAACAGAGTAGCCGCCACCTGCCGCGTTGGTAAAATCTAGATATAATTGCCTAAAATCGGGTGCCTTAAAACCACTGCCCACGGATGCTTTTACGGCAAAACTTTCGTTAAAATTATACCGTGCCGAAAGTTTAGGGCTTAATTGGGAATTGTACTCACTATGGTTATCAAACCGTGCACCAACAATAATGTTCAGTTTTTCTAAGGGCTTAAAATCATACTGGGCAAATAGATACTGAGAATCAAAAGTAACCTGTTCTGCAAAAAGGGACCGGTCCAAAGTCTCAAAATTATAACCGCCACCTAAGGTCAGCGTATTATTTTCGCTAAAGCTATGATTATAGCGAACCTCTGGCCGAAATAATTGTTGATTAAAATCATTGGCCATCAACACGTCGTTGTTAATAAGATCCAATATTTTTTCGTCGGTTATATAACTCGTATAATAAAATTCGTATTGCCAATTGGTGCTTTCGGATGGATTGTGGTCTATGCGGAGATGTGCATTGGCATCCCTTTCTTCGCTGGTATTGGGCTTTACATAAAACTCTTGCGAAAAATAGCGACCGGAGGCAAATATTTTTAGTTTCTCGGACGCATCAAAAAACAAGCGTCCATTAAACGTATAGTTAAAAAACGGATTTACGGTTTGTGCATCATCGCCTATGGCAAGATCATAGCCGTCTGTGCTTAATCTGTCTACAAAAAAAGAATATCCAAATTTATCCCTGCGCTGGCTCAAACTAATGTTGGAATTTTGGTTGTTAAAAGTAGCTGCTCTATGGCTCAATTGGCCTGTTATATTTTCAGAAGTGGGTTTTTCGGTTATAATATTAATAACTCCACCAAGTGCCTCAGATCCAAAGAGACTGGAGGACGGACCCTTGACTATCTCTATCTGTTTAATGTTTCCAATGGCAAACCTACTTAAGTCTAAATTACCAGAACTGCGGCCCACCACGGGAACACCATCAATAAGAACAAGCACATAGTCTGAAGCAATGCCCTGTATCTGCACTCCTTCGCCACCTCCAATGGTTGCGTCCGGTGTCATAACTATACCCGTTTGCTCATTTAGAATCTCATTTAAACGGGTTACTCCTGTACGCTGTATTTGTTTTTTAGA
>JBDNGV010000038.1:0-3534 GCA_041689125.1 Daejeonella sp. | reverse complement strand
TTTCTGCTTTAGGCAATTACCGTATCCACTTCAATTGGATTTACAGAAAATGCACCATAACCGTCCTGCCAGTAGAAGCTTGAGTAGTCATCGCCTTTTGTTTTTATCCATTTTGAAGTCCCGATAGCCATCGGGATTACTTCTTCAATCAGTTTCATCAATGCTATTTTTTTCGAGAGCATACACAGGATATGTATGTGATCCGTGTAGCCACCTACTTTGATGAGCTGACATTCTAAATTTATTTTAAAGGTTCTATGCTTTTTAAAGGAAGTGATTGCCTCATCAACTCCCAATTTTTTAAAAGTTCTGCTTGGTGAATCAAAGTCCATTCCATAAGTAACCCAAATGCACGACCCGGAAAATTTCCTGCATAAACAGAAAAGTCATTGATATTAATCAGGATTTCAAACTCCCCGTAAGTTGCGTGAAAATGCGGTGGATTATGGTCGTCAAAATAAATCCAGATAATAATACCATAAAAACTACTGATGCGTGGCATGATCAGTTATTGTATGTAAATAATTATCCGTAGTTATACCTTTTATTTTACAATAAATATTCAACGTATCAAGATCAATATCCCCCGGCCATGAAATGGCACCTGACGCCTCATCAATAAATACTTTGCTGAAATTATTGTCTGCATCCCATTGTTTAAAGATCCCTTTACCAGCAAGATGCGCTAAATCATACCCCCCCCGGGTTTCATCATTAAAATGAATCTGTAGTTTATAATTTCCTATCGCTTTTACAGCAATAATTTTCGGGAATGGCATTTTATGATATTTAGCTTGTTATTTGAATAGCAAAGATAAAATATTTAACTTTTACTGAAACAACTGAATACGCTGCTAATAAAACCGCAATAATTTTTCTGTGTTTTCGCATGACGGGGATTATGATTGGTTCTGTTCTTATTCCGTTTAGATATCGTGTGTCTGTCATTCACTCTTTTCGTTTAGCAAATTATGGGACAAGATTTCAATCAACGTTTTAAATGCATGGAGATGTGAAGCTAAATTTATGTAAACCACGTCATACATCTCTTCTTTATAAATATGACTTAATTTATTCCGGTCTTCAATTGACAGAAAAAGAGATTTATAAAGGTTTTCATCAATTAGTTTAGTTAGAAACATTGTTTTATATACCTGCTTTGGAGAAATTTCAATTTCACCGGTCTTTAATTGCAAATACATTTTACTGACCTTCCAGGCAAGTTCTGTGCAATATTCAAATTTCTGAATTTTACCGTTTTTTATCAGGTCTCTTGTAACATCATCATAAAGGGTATCATCCAGTAATTTAATACCCTTATAGAAACTACTTACCGCCTGATTTAGATTTGATAATTCAATTTTGAATTTTCATTGGTATTCAGCTTGTTCATTATCGGAAATGAAGCTTGCATGAGCTTGTTTGTGAAGCTTTGTAAGTCGCAAGCTCATGCAGGTTTCCGGAGAGTTCCATATTATGATATTCTTTAAGGCTTCTTCTTTAAAATCATTATCTACTCGATTAAAATCAATCAGATCCACACGATATGGCACGATGCTCTCTTCAATTTCATGTTCAATTTCTGCTTTTAATAGCATCGGCAAGTCAGTTTGGCCTAAAAAGCCAACATCAATATCAGACATTTTATGCGCATTTCCGGCAGCTCTGCTTCCGAATAAAAAAATTGCATATTTATCGAGAGGCACCTTTTTAAGGACGATTTCTTTAACGATATCTATATAATTTGTATTCATTAAGTAAGTCTCTTTTTTATCCGTATGCCTTACTCCATCCTCTACTCCGCAAGGGATCCTATGATCAAAATAGAGGAGCTATAGCGACTGGTATATCTAAAATTATACATTAGGTTGTTGGTGACAACACCAACCACAGAAAAATTCATAGAAAAACTCTAATCTTATCCCACCACAAATCGTTCATTCACAAACCCCCTGTTCACCTCCCTTCCGCCTTGGCTGGTGCGGCAATGACAACCCTAGCCAACCCACAGCCTTTCATAGCATCAGGCGCAGCGGTGGCGTTTTGGTTCTTTTTTGCTACAGAAAAAGAACTAGGCCCCCGCGGCTATGAGCGGACAAATTATCAATCTAAAATTATTTTTCGCAAAGACACTATAAGACTCTAGGTGGTTGGTGACAACACCAACCGCGGGAAAAATTAGTATTCTGTAAGCTGTCAATACTGAAACTAATTACTGTTTGTTTACCGATCACTTTTTTTACCGATTACTTCAATTACGGGATATTAATCCAGTTTTAAAGCTTCCACTCCCAAAAAAAATTCAAAATTATCTCTATGAATCACTTCGAATTGGGCGGCAGGGTAGGCTTGGGTAAATGAAGCCGGTTTTTTTACCCTGGCTAACGGATTCCATTTAAATTCATAAGCAACGAGTTGCCCGTCAGTCTCTTCAATAAAATCAATCTCTTGCTGCTCTTTGGTTCTCCAATACCAATAATTTACCCATTTTTGAGCATATGCAAGGTGTTTAACACGTTCGGATACTAAAAAATTTTCCCATAAAGCACCTGTATCTGTTCTGTTTTCAATTTGATTAAAATTGGCTATTAACGCATTCCTGATTCCGTTGTCGTAAAAATATATTTTTCGGCTTTTTTTTAATTCATTCCTTAAATTTCTACTAAAAGAACCTAAACGGAAAATAATATAAGCTTGCTCTAACAAAACAATATATTTTTCTACTGTTTTAGCATCTAAGCCACATAATTGCGATAATTCATTATAAGATACCTGAGCGCCAACCTGAAATGCTAAGCCTTGCAGTAACTTTATAAGCCCCTCAGGCTTTTTGATTTGCTCTAATAATAGCAAATCCTTATACAAATAGCTATCTGATAATTGTTTGAGGATTTCTTTTTCTATACCCGTATTGTTTATCACATCGGGATAGTACCCATAGACCATTCGGTGCGGCAAAAGTCGCCTTTCTTCTAATAAGCCATGGTGTTGTACCATTTCGCCAAATGAAACAGGGTACAATTTATATTCCCATTTGCGACCTGTTAATGGTTCGTTTAACTTGTTGACTAACTCAAAAGCTGAACTGCCTGTAACTACTAATTGCACTTCAGGAATTTGATCTGTAATCAATTTCATTCTCAAACCTATATCGTGGATACGTTGGGCTTCATCAATGATGATGGTTTTCTTATTTCCAAAAATAGCTTTTAAGCGAACTGCTGAAATAGCAGAAAATAGCAATTGTACATCCATTTCATCGCCATTTAACCACAATACCTCGTTTGAGCTACCAAAAAGGCTCTTTAATAAAGTGGTTTTACCTACCTGTCTGGCACCCAAAATAACAATGGCTTTACCTGTATTGAGTCGCTTTTTTATTACTTTTTCAAGTTCTCTTACTACCATGATTTACCAAACATAAAACCAAATATACCAATTTGGGGATTTGATTCCTGAATTTTGGTAACTTTTGGGGATTTGATTCCTGAATTTTGGTAAATTATTGTAGTCTTACCTCTACTAGACCTGATC
>JBDNGV010000037.1:0-2368 GCA_041689125.1 Daejeonella sp. | reverse complement strand
GATGGAAAAGCCATTTTCGATGACATTGCTGATCCTGAAACCGGCGAGTTCCTGGCAACGATGATGGCCGGTAAATCTTTCGGATTAAACGTTTCAAAAGATGGATACTTGTTCTACTCCCAAAACTTCACACCCGAAATGAACTTGATCAATAAACCATTTATTTTAGAAATTCCTTTGCAAAAAATCGAAATTGGCGGACTAGTAATACTTAAGAATATCTTCTTTGAAAGCGGCCAATTCAATCTCCTCCCTGAATCGAAAACCGAATTGCAGCAATTGATACGCTTCATAAGGGAAAATCCAACAGTATCTATCGAAATTGGAGGACATACTGACGATATAGGAGATATAAAGTCTAATTTAGAACTTTCAGAAAACCGGGCACGTACTGTCTATAATTATCTATTAAGTAACCAAGTTTCTGCAAATATGATTAGTTTTAAGGGTTATGGCGAAGGGCTCCCACTTAATGATAATGCTACAGAAGTAAACAGAAAGAATAATAGGAGAACAGAATTTAAAATCATAAGAAAATAAACATGGAACAGAATATCAAAAATCACACACGCTTTATTACGGGTTATCACAAAGTACTTTCGCTCTTTTTATTAACTGGTCTGATTGGATCTGGGGTCAACCTCGTTGAGTCATTAGGAACAGAAAATCTTTATGCTGCAAGTTTGCTTGTACTATTATTTTTATGCTGCATAATGTTATTCTGGTTTGTTCGTGTTTTTCCCCTCAAAGCACAAGACAGAGCCATACGTGCTGAAGAAAATTTCAGACATTTCATCTTAAGTGGTAAACCACTTCCTGTAGGATTAAGCATTGGTCAGATTGTAGCACTTCGTTTTGCCTCTGATGGAGAATTTATAGAGCTTGTCCAAAAAGCACTTGCAGAGAATTTGACAAGTAAAGCTATTAAATTGTTGATCAAAAATTGGAAACCTGATTATTATAGAGTTTAAACAGTGTTTTACGTTCTAAAAAAAAATATCTTTTGAGAGGCATTGATCTCGTTAAAATTACAAATTTAAATAGCTTTTTGAATATGAATACCAAAAATGATCAAAACCTATTTGCCCGTCTTTAAGCATTTAAAATCCACGGAAAAGGTTCGTAAATAGGTATTATGGTTATGTTTGAATTTTCTTCTGCCCGGAGCAGATGGAACTCTGATAAGACCGTAAAATTGTATGTCAAATACTTAAATAAAAAGATAATGCTAAAACAAGTTTTAACTCTATGTATCGTATTTTCCTGCTTGCAGGTTCTAGCCCAATATCCTGAAGCGAAGATTTCAAATGGAGAAATTGAAGCCAGATTATACTTGCCTGATACAAAAGCAGGATTTTATCGTGGAACGAGGTTTGATTGGTCTGGAGTAATCGCAAGCCTGAAATATAAGGGTCATGAATATTTCGGTGAGTGGTATGCCAAGCATGACCCAAAAAGACACGACGCGATTACAGGTCCGGTTGAGGCCTTTGATCCTTTAAATTATGAATCAGTGGCTCCTGGCGAAACCTTTATTAAAATCGGTATAGGAACGGTTAAAAAGTTAAATAATAGTCCTTATGGATTCAATGCTCCTTTCGAATTAGTTAATACAGGGACATGGAAAGTCGGTAAAAAACAGGATAGGATCATTTTTACCCACAAACTGAATGATGGAAAAGGTTATTCATATATCTACACCAAAACGGTAAGATTAATAAAGGGGAAACCTGAATTAATATTAGAGCATAATTTAAAGAATACTGGTCAGAAATCAATTAATACGAGCGTTTTTAATCATAATTTCTTTGTGATTGATAATCAGACAACCGGTTCCGATTTTACGGTTACCCTTCCCTTTAAAATTAAAAATAAACCGGAAGGGAAAAAACTGATGGATTTCAGTGATAATAAAATGACTTATTTAAGGGATCTCAAAAAAGGGGAAAGTACAATGGAGTACCCTACAGGATATTCAGGTGATAAGATTGAGGATTATGATTTCAGAATTGAAAACAAAAAAACAGGTGCTGCAGTAAGAATAACTGCTGACAGAGCCTTATCAAAATTCATGTATTGGTCAGTTTCTACCACCTTGAGTCCTGAGCCATTTATTAAGGTTGATGCCGATCCTGGTAAGGAATTTAACTGGGCTATCAAGTATCAGTTCTATAACACAGAAAAATAGTAATCAAATAAAAATTATATGATTAATAGAAGAAATTTCCTTAAAACCTCGGGGATCGTCGCATTAAGTAGTGCTTTACCAGCATGGGCTAATTCATCAAATGGTTATCCTGCACTAAAATATCCACCATTCGGATTACAAGTTTACACGCTATCTAGTATAATTAATGCTCCTGGAGCG
>JBDNGV010000036.1:0-3803 GCA_041689125.1 Daejeonella sp. | reverse complement strand
TTTCGATACTGATCATCTTTGACGGACTTATAGGTTTCTTCAACTGCAGATACAACCCGTTGTGCGATATCTTCCATTCGGGTCATATTATTTAGTTTAAGCATCCTTTCATCGGCCGCTTTTCGATACATAATGTGTGGAGATTGATCTCCAGCTGCACCAATCCAGCCCAGTACCGTCAAATCGTCACCGTACTTCTTCTTTAATGCCATTCGAACAGGATGCCAGTAATCTGCATTCACTTCCGAGCGGCCTTCTACTTCTTGTGCCGGACAAGCTACATCAATGCTCATTGCAATCAACTTTCCTTCCTTATTCCAAAAGAAAAGTGAATTAATGTCATGATCTTCATAACCTTCCAGACTACGAAACTCAGGCACATTGGTTTTGCCATACATAGCTGTTGTGTTGTCCGCGTAAACAGTACGACGGTTATATCCAACAGCAGCTCTTTTTAGTCCCCAGCTTACACTTCCCGGACTACGGCTTTTCCAAGCTTTAACAATGGCATCGGCCACATTTTTTACAAAAAGCGTTCTGTATTCACTAACCGGTGTTACTCCTTCCTCAGGTATCTGATACAAAAAAGAAGACTCGTCGGGGTTATCCTCTAAAACAGGTGCTGTATGGGTATGAGTGGCATTTAGAATTATTTTATTGACATCGAAACCCGGTATTTGCTTAGCAACTTCTAACCGAATTAGAGATAATAAGGGAGTTGGGATATATACTAAGTCGCAGGAGACAAAAATAGCAGCATCGAGAGATTTTGTTCCTTCTCTTGATTCCAATGCAACAACATTTGCAGTGAGAGGAGTGGCGGCGGTATGTGCAATCCGGAGATTGAACTGGCCCATTAATGCAACAGGTAGCTTCGGACTTATATCAGCACTTGATTTGCCAATATAAATCTCTGATGCAAATGAGTTTAATGAACAGCATAAATTCAATATAAACAGACAAGCAGCAAAGGGACTTATGATTTGCTTGAACGAAGTCTTTAGAATACTACCAAAATTAGTCGGTGTTTGAATTTCTTCAGAATTTAAAATTCTGCAAGGAATTAATTGTGGTTTTGATTTCATTGTTTTTGATTATTTCCAACAAATTTTTTATTAAACTCCTTTGAGCCAATTATTCATAAGATATGAATAAAAAAAGCTCAATCTATTCCTTCTGGTTTTTAATGTATTTAGCTACAGTTCCAACTGGGGCAATCCAAATTCCATTTTTAGGATCTTGCGAGTATTCAATCAGTTTTTCTAGCATACTTAATCTTGTGGTTTGATTTCCCGATGTGCCCATTTCATGACCGGCAAGAACCAACCATGCACCACTCTTTTTTGCATTTTCAATAAGCGGTAATATTTGATTGAAATCTTTTCCGTCCATTTCCATTCCGGTTAATTGAGCAAGATCACAAAATTGTGGAGCATTTGGTCCTTCATCAAGCCAACCCCTGCCGCTAAGAAATAGTTTTGATACCACAGGGACATAGCTTTTCGTATCTGATCCTCTCCCGATATAGGTTTGCCCGCAAGGATAAGCAAATACCTCGGCCTCAACTCCAAGTAATTCCTTGATTGCCTTATTGGCTAAGATTAACTCACTCCGCATTTGCTTTAGACTATAATTCTCTATTGCTTTTTGTCTCGACCATGGAAAATTGCCGGTGCAAGGGTGGTTGAAAGAATGATTCCCAATTTCATGACCGCTTTCAACTGCTTTCTTCCAACCTTCAAGTCTTTGCTTAACAGAATTTGGAACTACATAAAAGGTGCCTTTAACTCCATATTTATTAAGCAATGCTGTTCCGACATCTACCTGACTTGCACGGGCGTCATCAAAGCTTAAACTAATCGCTATTTGCTTTCCTTCAGGCCAAAAAAATATTGATTCGCTTTGTTGTGCAAAAAGTATGTCAGAGGAAAGAAAAACAGATAATATAATTAAAAATAAATTCTTGGCTGATATAATTATATTGCTCTTTATACTTATTAAGGTCGATTTCATATTAATTCAGTTTAATTATATAAACCCTCAAAATACTTCTTTCCTTCAATAACCTCGGCCAGGTTATTTTCCATTTTATGTTCACATTCAACATGAATTACACCCTTAAAACGCTGACGTTTTAATTCGTTTATCACTTCAGGAAATTTAATGACACCCTTACCGATAATCACATCATTTGCTTCGGGATTATCAGATTGATCGATATCTTTTAAATGAACTCCAAGTATATTTCCTTCCAGTTTTTTCAGACATTCTGCAGGGTTTAATCCGCTTCTTTCCCAATGTCCCAGATCTGCACATACACCAAAATTTGGATGGTTTTTCATTGCTGCAAGTACTGAATCAGGATGCCAATAAATGCTTTTCCCTTTTGCATGTTCGTGAATGGCAATTTTAATTTTATATAATCCTGCAAGACTGTCAAGCATGTCCCATGATTGTTTATCCGGTTCACAAACAAGATGCTGCATTTTCATTTCTTTGGCCAATTCAAAATAATACTTCCAGTCTGCTTCATTTTTTGCTCCGCTGACATACATGGATTGCATTTCAATATTTTTATTTTTAAGCATTTGAATCATGTTGCGGATGTCGTCTTTAGTCATTGAGGACATACTTTTGTCATTAAACTCCTTCCCGAGTTTATGAAAAGAAAATCCCTCGACATAATTTACGTCGGCACTATCTGCCTTATCAATGGCATCAGCAAATGAAAACTGGTTGAAGGAGTATAGTGCTACGCCCATTTTCCAGTCGGCATTTTGATCCTCAAGTTTTTTTGAACCTTGATTACATCCAATTAAAGAAACTGCGAGAAAGACAAAATACCAGAGATGATTTTTAAATGTTGTCATAATTTTATTAGTTTAAATTATAAATGTTTATTGACTTTTTACCGGACTAAGTTTTATTTCGCGAAGGTCTAGCATTCCAGCTTTTACAGAAGGCTTATTTGCTTTGAAAACAATTTTCTGCTTGCCTGCCTTAAGTTTGATGGTTCCTATATTTTTTGATTTGAAAGTTTCCCATGAACCGCTGGGGTCTATAATACCGATCAGTTTTTGTTTACCGGCTTCCAGTAGAAACTCATTACCAGCTTCTTCATCTGAAACTGACCATACCAGTTCTGCGTTGTATTCACCTTCTTGTTCAACCTCAACATCCCACTCAACCCTGTCTAAGTTAGTAAACCAACCAAAAGCCCACCATTCGGGCATATATTTAATTTTCGGACCTATACCTTTTCCATTTCGGGCACTGAGTCTTAGTATTCCCTCAGTTTCTGGACTAACTATTGTTGCTTTGCTGATGGACTCAGGTCGGCTTGTTGACGTGCTTTTCATTTCACCTTCTAGGTAACCCAGAACAGCTTCTTTTAAATGTTTTTCTACGGCAGGGGTATAAGGGGAAACAGTTTCAATTTCATATCCGCCATACTTCCATTCCTTTTCTGTGGGTAGGTATCCCAACCAGCCATTGGTATAACCATAGAAAAATGTAAAGGGAAAGGGCGAACGATCACGGATTTCATTTGAAATTTCACAAAATAATTCGACCGGCAAACTCCATATAGCCACATCTTCATTGATCTTCAGAAATCTGGCTGGTAGTAGCACCATATGATCGCCTGTAGCTGAAGTCTGAGTATATCTTGATAAATCCTTTGGCCAGTTTAAATTAGGCTTTCTTGGGGTTTCTATGATCAGTGATCCCGTAAATAATTTAATATCTGTACGGCTAGATACTATTTCTTTATTAGCCTCGAGAATCTTGTCTCCTAAGAGTAC
>JBDNGV010000035.1:0-3411 GCA_041689125.1 Daejeonella sp. | reverse complement strand
TACAGTCAGGATAAGCCCGCAAAGACATTACTTACTTTTAGCGTTTTGGGATCTGTTGCAATGATCATCGGATTAATGACCGAAGGGCAGGTTGCTATTTATGCATTCCTGAGTGGCGGACTCTGCTGTTCGATTATGTGGCCATGTATTTTTGCCCTTGCCATAACCGGTTTAGGTAAATATACCTCCCAAGGCTCAGCATTCCTGATTATGATGATATTGGGTGGAGCGATCATTCCGCCGGTACAGGGAATTCTAGCTGATACAAGTGGTATACATTTCTCATACATTGTTCCATTCCTTTGCTTTGTTTACTTGGTTTATTTTGCAATAAAAGTAAGCTCTGAACTTAAAAAGCAAGGTGTTGACGTAAATGACCTGGAGGCTGAAGCATCCCATTAATGAAAGTTAAACCAAGCTTCGACTTGATTTTTATGGATTTGGCAACCGACCTGGCTGAACGCTCACATTGCGTTAAAGCCCAGGTCGGTGCTGTTTTAACAAAGGATACACGGATCATCTCTATCGGATATAACGGACCACCTGCAGGTACTCATAATTGTGATGAAGAATGGCCGGAAACAGGTTGCCCTCGTGATTCAAAGAACAGTTGTTCGCTAGCTCTGCACGCTGAAGAGAATGCAATTCTTTATGCCGTTAAAAATGGTTCCACACTCGAGGGTTCAACCCTTTATCTTACCCTTTCTCCTTGTATAGCCTGTGCAAGGATCATATTTTCTTCCGGAATCAAGAAGGTTTGGTATAAATCATCCTACGCAGAATATAAAGGTCTTCCCTCAGATGAAGGAGTTGATTTTTTGAATCGCTTCGGAGTTGAATGCCTGAAATTCTGAGAAGATTGCATTTCCTTAACACTGCAGTTTAAAATCTTCCTTCTTGAAAGGTTGCAATTTCTTAAATTGCAACATTATTTCAATGTATTCGCTCAATGGGTTATAAAAGTCTAGCAGAATGTGTTTCAGATCTTGAAAAACACGGTCATTTGATCAGGATAAGAGAAGAGGTTGACCCTTTTCTGGAGGCCGCTGCAATTCATCTTCGGGTTTTCGAAAATCAAGGGCCAGCTATATTGTTTGAAAATATCAAAGGAAGTAAGTTTCCGGCTGTATCCAATTTGTTTGGTACGTTAGAACGGTCGAAGTTTATGTTCAGAGACACTCTTGAAGCCATAAAAACCCTTGTTGATCTCAAATCTGATCCTTTAAAAGCAGTTAAAAACCCATTGAAATATGCCGGCTCAGGCCTGACAGCGTTTTCGGCTCTGCCATGGAATAAAGGAATTTTCTCTCCCATTAAATTTGGTAAAACAACTATCTCTGCCTTGCCACAGATTGTTAACTGGCCCATGGACGGCGGACCATTTGTAACTATGCCTCAGGTTTATACTGAAGATATCGATAAGCCCGGAATAATGAATGCAAACCTCGGCATGTACCGTATTCAGTTAGGGGGAAATGATTATATACCAGATCAGGAAATCGGCTTACATTATCAGTTGCATCGTGGTATTGGTGTACACCAAACCAAAGCGAATGCTAAGGGCGAGGCATTGAAAGTTAGTATTTTCATTGGAGGGCCGCCTGCACATCCTTTGGCAGCAGTTATGCCATTACCAGAAGGCTTATCTGAAATGACCTTTGCCGGGGCTCTTGGCAACAGAAGATTTCGATATTTTTATGATGAAGAAGGGTTCTGCATCTCCTCTGATGCAGATTTTGTAATTACCGGCACAGTAGAACCGGGTCAAAATAAACCTGAAGGACCTTTTGGGGATCATCTGGGTTATTATAGTCTGAAACATCTTTTTCCGCTGATGAAGGTCAGGAATGTATATCATCGGAAAAATGCCATCTGGTCGTTTACCGTTGTTGGCAGACCGCCGCAGGAAGACACAAGCTTTGGGGCATTGATCCATGACATTACCGGATCAGCAATTCCAAAAGAAATCCCGGGCTTACATGAAGTAAATGCTGTAGATGCGGCAGGAGTTCATCCATTACTTTTTGCAATTGGCAGTGAGCGGTATACCCCTTATCTGAAAGAAAAAAAGCCACAAGAGATTCTGACGATTGCCAATCATATTTTAGGAAAAAGTCAATTAAGCTTGGCAAAATACCTGTTCATTTCTAGCAAAGAGGATGACCCTACTCTCAAAACCAGCAATATTCAAGGTTTTTTTAAGCATATTTTGGAGCGTATTGACCTTAGCCGGGATCTGCATTTTTATACTCGGACTACGATCGATACCCTTGATTATAGCGGAACTGACATAAACTCCGGCTCAAAAGTTGCCATTGCAGCGGCAGGGGATAAGAAACGTGATCTTTGGACAGAATTGCCAACTTCATTTTCCCTCCCTAAGCCTTTCTCCAATTATAAGATGGTAATGCCGGGAGTGCTTGCGGTTGAGTCGCCAGCCTTTGAAAGCCATAAACAGACTGAAAGTGAAATTGAAATTCTGAATATTGCCCTTCAATCCAAAGATTTAGAAGGCCTGCCTTTATTTATTCTATGCGATGATGCCGGCTTCGTAGCTGATACTATAAATAATTTTGTATGGGTTAGCTTTACCCGAAGTAATCCTTCCCATGATATTTACGGGATTAATTCCTTTGTAGAGCATAAACATTGGGGATGTAAAGGACCTTTGATTATCGATGCCAGGCTTAAGAAACACCATGCACCTATTCTTATTAAGGACAAAAAGGTAGAAGAAAGGGTTGACAGGCTAGGAGAAAAGGGAGGTCCACTTTTTGGTATTATCTAAAACCCGTATTTAGATCAGATCTCATCCTCCTTGAAAATTCGGATAACTTTCACAAAACAGCCCTGATAGTATCGGTTTAAAGGTGTTTTGGTAACGCTGTAAGCTTTTCCGGAGGTGGAATGAATAAACTCGTGACTTTGTCCTTGTGGGGAGGTAATAATACCCATATGACCAACTACACGTTTGGTACTGTCAGTGCCGGTAAATAGAATAATATCTCCCCGTTTTGCTTCTTTCAGATTAATTTCTCTTAATATATCAGTAAAATCTATCGACGATCGTGGAACAGATATGTCGAAATGATTGAAAACATAGCTGATAAAGCCGGAACAATCAAAACCTATTTCTGGATCGGTTGACGCATATTTATATCCGATCCCTTGCAATGTTTCTGCAAAACTAACTAGTTCCTCAGCCTTAATATTTTTGGTATTAATAACCTCCGAAGCAAATATGTCAATATTCGTTTCTATTACTTTAACTGGCTTTTTTATAACAATCACACTTGCCGGCTTTGAATTTAATGTAGGTGGAGGTATGTAATGATCTCCAGCTGGCATATCACAAGAAAATAGCAAGATAATTAGTAAAGCATTTATTATCACTGACTTCATGAATTAATC
>JBDNGV010000034.1:0-21111 GCA_041689125.1 Daejeonella sp. | reverse complement strand
CTGGCTTTAATTATTTCAAAGCAGTTAGATCGTCCGTTTTTTAGCCTGAGTGCAATAAATTCGGGTGTAAAAGATATTCGGGATGTGATAGAGCAGGCATCTCGCCTGAAAGATGAAAATGAGAATCTGCCCATTCTTTTCATTGATGAGATTCACCGTTTTTCAAAATCCCAGCAAGATTCATTACTCGGTGCTGTTGAACGAGGCCTAGTCACTTTAATTGGTGCAACAACCGAAAACCCCTCATTTGAGGTTATTTCAGCACTCTTATCTAGAACCCAAGTTTATATCCTGCAAAATCTGTCGGAGGAAGATCTACTTGAATTACTTAATAAAGCAATTAAAGAAGAAAACTATCTCAAAGATAAAAAAATCAGTATCAAAGAGCATGAAGCCCTGATCCGCCTTTCTGGTGGTGATGCAAGGAAGCTACTCAACGTGCTTGAACTTGTGGTCAATGCTGTGAATAAGAAAGATGTGAATATCACCAATGAAATGGTGTTGAAATACGTCCAGCAAAATATGGCTATTTATGATAAAGCTGGAGAACAGCATTATGACATTATTTCTGCATTTATCAAATCTATTCGTGGAAGCGACCCTAATGCGGCAGTTTACTGGCTGGCACGTATGATAGCCGGGGGTGAGGATCCTTCATTTATTGCCCGCCGTTTGCTGATTCTGGCATCAGAAGATATCGGAAATGCCAATCCGAATGCGCTGCTGTTGGCTAATAATTGCTTTCAGGCCGTTAATGTAATCGGCTGGCCGGAATCAAGAATTATTCTCTCACAAACCGTCACATACTTGGCCTCTTCACCAAAAAGCAATGCCAGTTACGAGGCAATCAGTAAGGCTCAGGAGCTAGTGGCCAGAACCGGTGACCAGTCGGTGCCACTGCACTTACGAAATGCGCCAACCAAACTCATGAAAAATATTGGTTATGGCAAGGAATACGAATATTCACATTCCTATAAAGACAATTTTTCTGCCCAGGAATACCTTCCCGAAAATCTCAGTGGAACTTTATTATATGATCCGGGCAAGAATGCTGCTGAAGACAAACTTCGGGAACGTTTAAGATCCCTTTGGAAAGAAAAGTATAAATATTAGATTCACATTATTTTTTTAATTTCAAACATGACATTAACATTTCTGATTCAGCAAATAAAAGCATTTTGGCGGTCAAAAAATACGGGGAAAAGTGTTGCCTTAAGAGTGGTGATGGCTATACTCATATTATATATCCTGCTGAATGTACTTGTAGTTGCTTTTTTTCTTGACAGGATACTGAAAAAGACTAACCCAGGGCAGGATATCCTGTACTCTTTCAATAGCTATATCCTGTACTATTTCTTAATGGATCTGCTCCTTCGTTTTCAAATGCAGGAGTTACCAACCTTGAGTGTAAGACCCTATCTGCATCTCAGAATAAAAAAGAATCAGATTATTAATTATCTTTCACTGACCTCACTCGGGACTACCTTCAACCTGACCCCGATTTTATTGTGTTTACCCCTGCTTATAAAAGTAGTATTACCGGAACAGGGGCTTGCTCAATTCTGGAGTTTATTGGTATCTATAGTCGGGCTTACACTTTCTAATCACTTTTTTAGTCTGTGGATTAAAAGAAAGGTGAATCTGAATGCCATTTGGATGTTGATCTTCTTCGGCACACTAGTTCTTTTCGTTTCTCTGGATTTTTATTTTAAACTTTTTTCAATTTCAGCTTTATCAGCAGGATTGTTCAATTTTATACTAGCTAATCCTTTGTATTGTCTCATTTTCCTATTTGTGGCTTTGTTGATTTACCTTGTTAATTACAACTATCTTAAATCAAACCTATATCTGGAAGAACTGCATGCAGCAGATAATTCACATAAATCAAGCACTGAAATTCCGTACTTGAGCCGATTTGGTAAAGCCGGAGATTTGGTAGCCAATGAGTTAAAATTAATTCTCAGAAACAAACGTCCACGTTCAGTTATTACAATGAGTCTGTTGTTTATGTTTTACGGACTTATTTTTTATACCAACCCAACATTTTCGGGATACACAGGAATCGTTTTCTGTGGGATGTTTATGACGGGTATTTTCATTATCAATTATGGGCAGTTCATGTTCAGCTGGCAAAGTGCGCATTTCGATGGAATTTTGGTGAGCAAGGTAAGTGCAATAGATTTTTTCAGATCAAAATTTCTGCTATTCACATTCTTTTCATCCTTATGTTTTGTACTAACCATTCCATACGTATATTTTGGCTGGAAGGTTCTGATTGTACATTTCATCATGTTTATCTGGAATCTTGGTGTAAACACATTAATAGTGCTTTATTTTGCAAACCAAAACTACCGCAGAATTGACCTTAGCAAGGGTGCCACCTTTAATTGGGAGGGTGTTGGAGCATCCCAATGGATATTAAGTATACCTCTTTTGCTGGCTCCGTTTGCAATTTATTTCCCGCTTAATCTATTGGGTTATCCGGAAGCAGGCCTAGCATCAATTGCAGTAATTGGTCTAATATTTATAATAAGCAGGGAGTTTTGGCTGAATAAACTTGTACAGAGATTTCAAGAAAAAAGATATTTAATAGCAGAAGGATTTAGAAATAAATAATATGATAAGGATAAGTAATTTAAAAAAGAAATATAACGGAGTAACGGTTGTTGATATTCCAGAACTAATTATTAAGAGAGGAGAAACAATCGGACTAGTAGGAAATAATGGTGCGGGCAAAACCACCCTCTTCCGTATGATGCTCGATCTGATCAGACCAGAATCTGGAGAGGTACTTTCAGATGAAAAAAATGTAGCAAAAAGTGAGTCTTGGAAAGATTATACAGCCTCATACCTTGATGAAGGTTTTCTAATAGATTACCTGACACCTGAAGAATATTTTCATTTTATAGGTGGACTCCATAATAAAAATAAAGCTCAGGTTGACTCAGAACTTCCTTCATTTTCAGAATTTTTTAATGGAGAGATCCTAAAGAAAGGCAAATATATTCGGGATCTATCTAAAGGTAATCAGACCAAGGTTGGGGTTGCAGCCTGCCTGATTCAGAACACACAAATACTGATGTTGGATGAGCCATTTGCCAATATCGATCCAAGTACTCAGATCCGATTAAAGAATATGGTGAAGGATATCAGTAGGGATAAGCACATTACTACAATTATTTCCAGCCACGACCTGAATCATATTACCGATGTCTGTGAGCGTATTTTATTGATGGAAAAAGGAAAGATCATTAAGGATATTGCTACCAATTCAAATACACTGCAGGAATTGGAACAGTATTTTTCTGTATTATCTTAAACATTTTTGAAGCCATATATCAATGAACTTAAATTTGACTGGTAAAAGAGCATTAGTTTGCGGGAGCACTCAAGGAATTGGCAAATCAAGTGCAACAGAACTTGCCTTTCTTGGTGCAGATATAACACTAATGGCTAGAAATGAGGATAAACTCAAGGAAGTACTTAAAGGTTTATCAACGAAACTTAATCAAAAGCATCATTATTTAGTGGCCGATTTCACTGATCAAACTAAATTGAAACATACCATCAATGAATATGTAATCAATAATCAAATAGATATATTAATCAATAATACCGGTGGCCCAGCGGGTGGGCAAGCCATTGATGCACAAACCGATGAATTTATCAATGCCTTTAATATGCATCTGATCTGTAACCAGATATTGGTACAAGCAGTTTCGGCGGGTATGAAGAAGAATAATTTCGGACGTATCATCAATATTATATCAACTTCGGTTAAAACACCCTTAAAGGGATTGGGGGTATCCAATACTATCCGCGGAGCCGTGGCCAGCTGGGCTAAAACTTTGGCACTTGAGCTTGGCCCATTTGGTATAACTGTGAATAATATTTTACCCGGATTCACCATGACAGGCAGACTTGAATCTATTATCTCTACCATTGGAGAGCGTGAAAATAAAAGTAGAGAAGAGGTAATAAAGGATATGATCAATACAATACCTGCAGGTAGGATAGGGGATTCGTATGAAGTGGCAGCAGCCATTGCCTTTTTAGCAAGCCCGGCCGCATCGTATATCAATGGTATCAATTTACCCGTAGATGGTGGCAAAACACCTTCATTATAGTATTTAAAATTATTAGCATTATGAAATCCATAATTTTAACTATGCTCCTTCCGCTTACAATCTGGAATTTGGGCACTTTAACTGTAAAATACGTTCAGGAAGGAGATTCAGATATCATTGCAGAAAATGCAAAACCTGTTCTGATTTCAGATCAATTCAAATTTACTGAGGGACCAGCTGTAAATAAAAACGGGGATATTTTTTTCACAGATATCGTTGAAGGAAAGATCTGGAAATATAGTACAGAAGGCGAGTTAAGCCTTTTTCTAGACAAAACAGGGCATTCTGATGGAATGTATTTCGATAAAAAGGGGAATCTAATTACCGCAGCAGATGAAAAAAATGAAATCTGGCAGATTAGTCCCAATAAAAAAGTAAAGGTATTACTTGATAATTTTGAGGGAAAACGCTTTAACGGCCCAAATGATCTCTGGATTGACGCCAAAGGAGGAATATTTTTTACTGACCCGTATTACCAACGCCCGTATTGGGAAAGAAAAAAATCAGAATTAAGTGGACAGCATGTTTACTACTTTCCAAAAGGTTCGAAAGCCGCTTTTGTTGTAGATAGCAATTTTGTAAGACCAAATGGGATTATTGGCTCTGCCGATGGAAAAAACCTATTTGTTGCTGATATCGGTGATAAAAAGACTTATAAATATGATATCGGGAAGAAGGGGAAATTATCCAACCGTCGCCTGTTTACCGATATGGGATCAGACGGTATGACACTTGACAATCGGGGCAATCTTTATCTGACTGGCAGAGGTGGTGTAACAGTTTTCAATCCTGAGGGTAAGAAAATTGAGCATATTTCAATACCGGCATCAACTGCAAATGTTTGTTTTGGTGGGAAGAACAGAGATATCCTGTTCATCACTGCCAGTAAAGCAGTTTATACGTTGAAGATGAAAGTGAAGGGTATCTAAAGAACTCTGTTAAATATGAGAAACAAAAAAGCCCGGAAAATCCGGGCCTTTTTGTGTTGCCTTAATGAAATTATTCTGCAGATGCAGCTATAACTTCACCCTTGATATAAATTACTTTGATTGGAGTCTTGGCATTCGACCTGATGGTCAAGCCTTTACTAAATGGAGCAATTGCTGCAGCATTATAGGTAACAGTAATTGTTCCTGATTCTCCCTTCATCACCGGAGTATTGGTATATTTAGGTACGGTACAGCCACAAACGCTTTCTATGTTGCTTATAATCAAAGGCTCATCACCTGTATTTGTAAATTTGAAATCAACACTTACCGGCTTACCCTGAGGGATTTTACCAAAATCATGCGTTTCTTTCTCGAATTTAAATTCAGCCTTTTCGACAACATTAAATGCTGTAATGGATGTAAATAAAAATACAATGCTGCAAAGAATGATTAATTTTTTCATACTAGTTAAATTTTTTATTTTATTTATTCATCAATGAAACAGAACTCTCGATCAATTTATAGGAATCAAAAGTCTATTAATACAAAATTAATAAATTACATGGTTTGTGTTTGATATATTGCTAATTGTTATTCAAATGTTACTTTAAATAAGACCATTTAGATTCTAAACTGACACATTAGAGCATAACATAATTCAAACCTGTGCTAACAAACACAATTTCCGTTCCACAATTTTAATCTAATTAATCAAAGGCTTTTTTGCCTTTAATGTTTAATACCTCTTATCAGGTTTTTTGTCCTCAGAAACCCTGACGCCAATTGTACGACCATATAACTCAGTACCATCGAGGGCATCAATAGCCTGCTGACCTGCCTCATCATCTGCCATCTCAACAAAACCAAAACCTTTGCTCCGGCCGCTTTGTTTATCAATGATCAGTTTTACGGAAGTTAATTCTCCGTATTTTTCAAAAATTTCTTTAAGCTCTCTTTCATCTACTTTAAAAGGAAGTCCTCCAACGAAAATATTCATATGCTTTTAATTGATTAGTTTATAATTCTTGGTTAATTAACTTTTGATAATAAGGATTTTTATTTACACGTATAACTTCGGGCTCACCGATTGCTGTCAGCATTCTGCGGGCACCAACCATCGTTCTTGATTGAAAATCGTCATAATTTTTGGAGCCTTTGATCATACTGTTAATCCGCACTAGCCCTGCGGCCTGTATAAACTCACCATTGCCTATATAGATAGCGGTATGCGTCACTCGCTTTGTTTGCTTGTTGGCAGCGAAAAACAAAAGATCACCAGGATTTAGAGATTTTAATGATTTAGCAATACTCACAGAATCACCCTCATTGATGTCAACTTTATCACCAACCAATGCCTGTTGAGAGGCATCCCTTGGAAGTATAATACCATTCAGAAAATAACTTGTTTTTGTAAAACCGCTGCAGTCCATACCTTTTATCGAAGTACCACCCCATAGATAAGGAATGCCCAGAAAATTTCGAGCAGTCCTCAGAATCTGTTCTGCACCCGGATCAGGAAGTTCCTTCCACTGATCAAATGACCTAGCCTTACTGACTGAAATATAAGCGATTCTTTTGTCAGGAAAGGAAATTTTATAAAATCCAGCAGATTTACTGAGTAGCTGCATAGTATTGCCTGCAACAAGATCAGAAACCGGCAGGGATGATTCTGTTGGTTCTGAATAGGCCTGTCCATACAAATCAGTATAAATAATTTTTTCTGTTCTTTGCCAATTTTCAAATTCTGTTTTAGTCATCAGGGCTACTCCGGCAGACTCCGTCCATGAAAGGTAATTATCCGGTGTGCGGATAAGGTAGTGTCCACTTTGCTTTTTTAAGACTTTCAGAGGCGTTCCCAAACCCGCCTGAGTGGCCATTTCTGCGGCATGATTAGGTTCATATCTTGTGTTTATAACTGATAAATTTGCAACGCCATAAACTTTTTCTCCAAGGTCTTTCGAAGGAAGGACCTCTTCATTAATCAGAACAGCTAAATTTTCGGAACTAAGTAAAGTCTTTAATTCTGCTGCTGCTTCAGCTCTGCTTACCTCAAGTTTATAAGTCAATGGAACTGCAGTTTGCTGTTTAAGCTGGTAATATTCAACTCTGCTATCGGGAGCATACTTTTTTTGTATGATGCCTGATAATTCCTTTACGCGCTTAATTATAGAAGAATCAGGTTGAGCTCCCTCAGAATATGCAGAAACAAACAAAATAAGACTAAGAAAAGAAAAAAGCTTCTTCATAAATTAAACGAAATGAAAATAAGGAGGAGAAATCAAATCTCCTATTATTCCTTAATAATGGCTAATGTATAAATTTAAACAAAGAATCTGAAAAATGGGTAATAAATCAAATACCATATCCATTTATATCTAAAGCTTATTAACCGGTCTAATTATTTAATTCAAATTTCATTCAAGCCTTAGGATTGAATAAGCCTCTCCAACAGGTTAGGGATTTTAAAGGAAAAACCCAGTTCCTTTTCTACTCGTTCGCTATTAACAATTTTCCAACTTAGCTTCTCTTTAATAAATCTCGGTTCTGGTTGCTTAGCAAGTCGGGCAGCAAGGCTATAAAATTCTTCCTTAGTAGGATGAGATGGAGTACATCCGATATAAACACCATTAGCACTTTCGGAATCAATTAGTGTAATAATCAGAGATTTTACTTCATCCAAATGAATCATATTAACAGGTGCAAGACCATTGGGAATATTGATTTTCCCGGCAAAAAATCTTGCAGGAGATCTCCCAGGCCCAAATAGTCCGGAAAGCCTTAATACCAATACCTGTATTGGAAGCGCTAACAAACTTTTTTCGATTTCAGCAATTACTTTTCCGGACGTAGTTTCAGGTGATATCTCCGAACTTTCGCTTACTGCTTTATTACTGTCGGAATAAACCGTTGTTGAACTGATAAAAATTATTTTGGTAACACTACTTTTGGGTATCTGTCTAATCAAAGTCTCACCCATTTTGCGGTAATTCTCCGGACCCTCAACAGATTTTCTTCCGGGTGGAATAGAGACAATCAGAATATCAGTATCTAAAAGCTGGGTCAAACTTGGCTCAGGGAGGGAATGATCAAATTGTACTAAAAATGGGTCAATCCCTGACGCTTTTAATAGCGTAACTTTTTCTGGGCTGGTCGTGCTTCCTTTTACTTTAAAACCTAGTAAAATTAGGTCAAGAGCCAATGGAAAGCCAAGCCAGCCACATCCCAATAAACTTATTCTGTTCTTATTTTTCATATGTATTTAATACAAAAGTACACCCTTCAAAATTAAAAATGCTTTTGGCACTTTGTTTGAAGTTATTTGGGTAGAAACTAAAAAAGTAATCATGAAAAATACAAAGATTAAAATAGCAACACTTGGATTGGCAATTGTTGCTTCAACAATTCTATTTCAAAGTTGTGCTACCGCCACAAAAACACAAAAAGGCACTGTCATTGGTGCAGCAGCAGGTGGCACACTTGGTGCAATTATTGGCAAAAAAGCTGGCAATACTGCGGTCGGTGCTGTACTTGGTGGAGCAATTGGCGGTACTGCCGGTGCTATAATTGGACGTAAAATGGATCGTCAGGCTGAAGAAATCAAACAATCGGTGCCAAATGCAGAGGTAATACGTGAGGGTGAAGGTATTATCGTGAAATTTGATTCCGGTATTTTATTTGATGTTAATCAGTATGCAGTTAAATCAGCAGCACGTACTAACATTGAAAACCTAGCTGTCTCTTTGAAAAACAATCCGGAAACAACAATCTTAGTTGTTGGACATACCGATGCTTCTGGTTCAGATGAGTATAACAGACGTTTATCCGAAAGACGTGCTAAGGCTGTTAAAGACTATGCTTTGGGTCAGGGCATCAGTTCAAGCCGATTATCAGTAGAAGGCAGAGGCGAAAGTGAGCCAATAGCTGATAACACAACTGAAGATGGCAAAGCCCAAAATCGTCGTGTTGAAATTGTGATCGTTGCTAACGAGACCATGAAACAGGAAGCAAAGTCAAGCGCACAATAAAAAGAAAATAAATAGAAAAGGCCTCATCAGCATTTGCTGATGAGGCCTTTTTGTTACCAGCCTCTAGCTTTCTTCGTTTCAGTAATATGGGCAAGGTGATGTTTCCCATGCCATACATACAAACTTAAGACAGTACTTAAGACATAATTTTTTCCCTGCGTGGGATGAAAATATTTTCGGTTAAAATCTTCTGGGTTCAGGGTTTTTAAAAACGACACCCATCTTCTGTGCAAACTATCTAGCAGATCTAAAGAATCATTCACTGCCCCATGTTTTGCTTCTCTACATTCGGCCCAAAGAGCCTCCTCATAGGGTTTTATAACTGGATTATCTTCAGTTATAGCTAGCTTAAAACGCATATAGGCATTTAAATGACTATCAGGCAGATGATGAACCACTTGCCTCAATGTCCATCCTCCTTCACGGTAAGGAGTGTCTAGCTGTTCATCAGTTAGTCCGGAAATCTCAGCCCTAATCCTATCGGGCAATGCCTCCAACTGATCAATTAGCATAGGATAGTCCTGCACTGCTACAGGCTCCATTTTATATTTCCCAATTGGAAATCTTAGCTTTTCTAAATCACTGCTCATATAAATAATTTGAAATTAAACAATAAACGAATGCATGGATAAGGCATGTCTGCCTAAATCTTGATCCCCAATTACCTGCCAGTACTGTTTAGCCTCATTGATCTCAATACCTTTTGAGAAGAGCATCCAGGCTATGTTCTGATCAATATATATTTGTGAAGTGACTTCACCGTGCTGATTGCTGAATTCCCATTTATTGCCTTTGCGAACAATTGACCATGCTCCGCCTGCATCTCCTACAATCTCAACCCTTAACAAAGTACCTTCAGGGTATTCGAAGCTTCTATAATGATATGGTAATGCCTGCAGGCAGATCTGCAGAAATGGATGATATAATTCCCTGTCAAGAATGGATTTTGACCCTACTGCCTGCCTGATTTGCTGCTGATGATGCCATCTTTCAGTATACTCTCGTGCGATATCAAAACGGTTTGTAGAAACATCTTCACCGGCCCATGAAACAGGAAAAAGGGCTTTTTCATCCATATCAAGGGTAATAAGGTATTGGTAAAGTTGTTCCTGAGTTATAGTTAATTGTTCTATTATGATTTCCGGACTAACTCTTCGGTAAGCCTTCACCCAATCGGCATTTTGGCTGTTCAAAAAATCAAGAAGTTCCTGATAAGTTTGGAAATTCGGAGACTCTGACTTAGAAGCATCCCTGCCTATAGAAAGACGTCTTAAGTTTATATCCAGTAAATGAGCGGCAATATCCCTTACTTTCCATTGCCTGCATATCGTATCATTATTCCATTGCTGCCGATCAAGTCCCGACAATACCTCGATTAGGGAAGAATTGAGTGCAGGAAATAAATGCAAAACATCAATCATTACATAATCTTTTTAAGCCATTTTAGGAGATTCTTCTTTTCAGGATAGGGTGGATATGCAATCTTACTGAAATCTATTTTTGACTGAAACATTACCGCACGTTCATGTGAAAATGCTTTAAAACCAAAGAAACCATGACAACTGCCGGAACCGCTGTTTCCAATCCCTCCAAAGGGTAAGTTAGGATTCGAAATATGAATGACCACATCATTCACGCAGGTACCGCCAGCTGAGGTCTGCCTAATCATATTCTCAATAATATCATCTGAACCCGAAAAAATATATAATGCGAGCGGTTTTGGCTTCTGGTTAATAAAATTTATGGCCTTATCAATAGATTCATAGCTAATCACGGGAAGCAGAGGGCCGAATATTTCTTCCTGCATAATGGTAGAAGATTCTGAGACCTTACTTAGCAAAACAGGTTCGATTGTCTGGTCTTCATCACTATCATTACCACCTTTTATAATCAAGGCTCCGTCTTCTATTGCGCTATCACGAAGCACCTTCAAACGCTGATAATGATTAGAGCTGATGATCTTACCATAACTGTTTTTATCAAGTACATTATTGTTATAGAACAGCTTCTGAATCATTAATGAAGCTAGCCGGAGAAACTCCTGCTCCTTACTCGAATGAATCAAAACATAATCAGGAGCGATACAGGTTTGTCCAGAATTCATAAACTTGCCCCATACAATCTTTTCAGCTGCCTTTTGTAAATCTGCATCTTCAGTAATGATTGCCGGCGATTTACCCCCAAGCTCAAGGGTTACAGAACTTAGGTGCCGGGCAGCGGCGGCCATAATAACTTTTCCAATTTTCGGACTTCCTGTGAAGAAAATATGATCAAAAGGTAATTCCAGCAAAGCTTCTGACACCTCAACTCCGCCTTCAAAACAAGCTATTTCCTTTGGATCAAAATTATCATTAATCAATTTTAAAACAACTAAGGTAGTTGCGGGACTTAATTCAGAAGGTTTAAGCATAGCACAATTACCAGCAGAAATCGCAGAAACAAGCGGTGCGATCAGCAATTGAAATGGGTAATTCCAGGGGGCAATGATCAAAGAAACACCCTTCGGCTCATAAAATATTCTGTTTTTTGTGAAAAAACTACTCAATCCAGCCGAAACCCTGCGCGGGCTAATCCACGACGATAGATTTTTTATTGCAAAATCTATTTCAGCATAAACAAAATACACCTCAGTCAATGCCGCCTCAAACTCAGATTTTCGAAGATCTTTTTGAAGTGCCTCAAATATTAGCCCTTCATTTTCCTGAATCAACAACTTCAGCTTTTTCAGCTTTTCCTTTCGCTCTTTGGAACCCGTATTGCGTAAACTGATGCTATGAAGCTTTTGCAGTTCAAAAATTTTGATAATACTTTTTTGCATATAAACGATGTTCAAATAGAGATTTAGGAATTCCTAAAAATTTAACGTCGGATGATTTTGATTAAAGAGGGTAGCTTTTTGATAAGATTGAGCCACCTTCAATAATTTTCCTTCACCAAATAACTGTCCGGTAAAGGTAATGCTACCGGGAAGACCGTTTCTAAACCCATTTGGTAAAACTACACAGGGATGACCGCTTAAATTGCTCGCACGCAAATTTATCCCAAAAGCAGGAGCAACAAATAGATCAATATCCTTCATTTTCTGGTTCAACTGGTCAATCAATAAGGCTCTTGCTCGGTTTGCCTGAATATATTCTACTGCAGGTATAAATTGTGCAGAGCGAAATCCGCTTGGCCAAGCATTTTTATCCTGCTTAACCAACAGGTCATCACGGTTTGAAAGGCTGAGCTCCTGAAATGCGGCACCCGATTCAGCTGATAAAACGATAAGCATATCACTGTAAGGTAGTGCAGGAAGCTCAATGGGAATCAGTTCGGCACCTAATTCCTTCAACTTAATAAGTGTAATGCTGTCATTGGATGAATTTGAATATTTAAGCTTGAATTCAGACTCAATGTAACCGATACGTATACCCTTGAGGCTTGTTCCGATAGGAGAAGTATAATTAAAGGGGGCTTCAATTACACTGAGATCCTTTCCATCAGCGCCCTGAATGGCATTAAACACAATGGCACAATCTTCAACACTCCGGGTAATAGGACCTAACTTATCCATGCTCCAGCTTAATGCCATTGCTCCATGTTTGCTTATACGGCCAAAACTCGGGCGAAGTCCGGTAGTACCGCATTCTGTAGATGGTGAAACAATAGAACCTAGCGTTTCAGATCCAATGGCGAAAGGCAGACAACCTGCAGCAACTGCAGATGCAGAACCTGCAGAAGAACCGCTTGATCCGCGTTTTATATCCCATGGATTTTTTGTCTTTCCACCAAACCAAACATCACCCATCGCCAGTTCGCCGAGGGTCAACTTAGCAATCAAAACCGCTCCTGCACTCTCGAGACGTGTAATTACCGTTGCATCCATATCAATATTCTGATCCTTATAAGCAACAGATCCCCAGGTAGTTTTGTAGTCTTTTGTGGCAAGCAGATCTTTAGCGCCAAATGGTATTCCATGTAGCAATCCCCTGTATTTTCCGGCTGCAATCTCTGCATCAGCCTTTCTGGCTTGCTTCATGGCTCGCTCTTCAGTAATACTTACTGCATAAAGCAAAACCGGATCATATTTCTTAACGCGTTCAATGAAAAAGCGAGTCAATTCTACTGATGTGATTTGTTTGCTTTGTATCAATCCGGCTAGTTGTGTTATGGAAAAGAAAGCCAGTTTCTGTCTGTCGGCAGGAAGTTTAACTTGCTGCTGGGCAGTCACCTTAAAATAATTTGCCTGATCAGGAAAGCGATAAGCCGTTGGAAGGGGATTAAAGTTTAATACAGGAGAAACCGAATTGGGAATATTGAGCTTTCGTAAAGCCACAAAACTTTTCCGCTGTCCTTCCAGATCCTGTAGCATAGTATCAGCCTCCGCATCAGTGAAATTCAATCCTATAATTTTTTGGGCCTGCTTAACAAGGGCGATGGTAATTTTCTCCTCTTCAAATTTTTGGGTAATAAACCCTCCCAGAGTAAAACTTAGGATGCAAAGAATTAATAGGATACTATTTCTACGTAAATGAAGTTTCATATTTGCTGATTATTGAATCTGAATAAATTTAATGAAAGAAACAGTAATTTAAGGCTTTGATAATTATAATTATGATCAAACATTTTTCATTATTCTTTTTCCTTGTTCTGTTTAGCCTGTTTTTGCAGGCACAAACATTAAAAACAGGGGTTTTGGTAGTTGGAAACACGCCCGCAGGTGTTTCTGCAGCTATACAATCTGCACGTTCAGGTGCCAAAACAACTTATCTAACACAATCATTATCAGTAAATCCTGTTTTTTTAGAAGAAGATCTTCATTATTTATGGAATATCAGGAACCATTATCTATTGAAAGAGAAAAAGAAAAGCAAATTAACTGATTCAATCCTAAGCCAAAAAATTAACCTTAATAAAGCAACTGCTCTGATAAAAAATATAGCTGACACTGTCAATAACCTTAATCTCAACCACAATAATGTGGTAGATGAAATAACAAAAGACGGTAAAGGATGGGAAGTGAGGCTTAAAGGGGGCCAGAAGATAAAGGCAGATGTGGTTGTGGATGCAACTGATAATGCGTTATTAGCGTCTTTACTTAGAATAGATTTGAAAAAGGCTGTGACTGTACCGTTAAAAACTGATAATCCTTTCGATACTAAGCTGATTAGAAGTGGAATTGCAACAGGATATTTGGGACTAGCTAATAATGAACGTTCAATTGCTTCAATACCCCTCGGCGCATTAATTCCGACTGGTTTTGAAAATTTTATTGTCATTCCCAAACAAATTGGAAAATTAAAAACCGAAAGAATGTCGGTGGGGCAGGCTGCCGGAACAATTGCAGCCTATTGTGCATTCTTTAAGACTACTACCAAGGCAATTAATATCAGGGTAGTACAGGGCGAATTACTTGCTTTTAATGCAATGCTGATCCCTTATTCTGATATTGATCTGAAGGATCCTAATTTTAAGGCCTTTCAGCAACTAGGGCTTAGTGGACTGATGAAATCGATTATGGTGAAAGAAGGAAATATTAATAAAATCAAATTTGATACTGCCGGTACGATTACAGCAGCGGAGCTAAGACCACCAATGAAAGAATTCTATACTAGAAGTCAGATTTGGTTCGCCGACAATAAAGCTGACACCTTAACAATCGGAGATGCCATCAGTCTATTTATGTTTACAGCAACACGGGGTGAGGAATTGAAAAAAGAGATTGAGGAAGGTTGGAAAGTGAGTTTCAAATTTAATAGCAAGTTTGATTTGATGAGAAATATCACCAGAAAAGAATTCGGCATTCTTGCTGACCGTTATCTTCAGCCTTTTAATGTCAGGGTGGATCCTGCAGGGAATTTAATGCGATGATTTAATTAATTTTAGAAATAAGAATGAAAAGTTTAAGATTAATATTGACTGTTTGTGGCCTTTTAATGATGAGTAATTCCATTATTGCACAAGGGCTGAATAATGAAGTGGTCAAAGCGAACATGATTGTCGACTGGGAAAGAGCAAAAATTTATACCAGGGAATACCTGGATGCCATGCCTGAAGATGGAATTAATTTTAAACCCATTCCCGACCTCCGCAGTTTTGCCGAGCAAATGTTGCATATGTCGCAAGGAACCATTGGATTAGTTGCCAGTGGTACCGGGGCAAGCCCGATTTATCAGGGTAAAGTGCTCGAAAAAGCGGATGAATTCAAGAATAAAGCCTCACTTACGAAAGTAGTGATGGAGTGTTATGACTTCGCAATCCAATCGATAAGGAATATGGATGCTTCAAAAATGGACAGCCTTATAAAACGCGGGAATTATGAAACCGACCAGTTTGGTTGGTTGAACAAAGCATTTGAACATCAAACACATCATCGAGCTCAGACCACCATATATCTTCGTTTGAAGGGAATCAAACCACCGAATGAAAAACTATTCTGATCAGGAAGCACCCTTTTGGCCCTGACTGATAATTTTCAGCGGACTAACCTTCCTCAATCTGTAACAATTAATTGCCGTTTCACCCAGCTTATCGATTAGTTTATAGTTCACAATTGCTCCCACAGCAGCCCCGATTACCGGAATGAGTTGTGCCATTTTTGCGAGGTCTATATAATCCCGGTACTCCTGCTGAAAAGTTCTCCAATCAAAGTGATCGACATCCTCCGGTAGGGAGATGATGAAAGAATTCCAGTCTGATATCTGTTGGTAAACCCTCCTTCTGCCCTGCTGACTCGAAAATGCAAGCTGGAAAATATACAATATATAAAGCCGCTCTCTGTAATCTTTGACATCATAACCATACAGAGCAGCAATATCAAAAAGTAGCTTCATTTTTATCCCGATCAAAATTGGAAATTCTGCCAGGCCAAGCAAAAAGCCGCCTGCTCCGGTCACCGCACCTTCAGCAGAAGCTGTTTTTCTGTAAAATTGTATTCTTTCTCTAACAAAGGCCTCCCTAAGCTGCAATGAACTATCTTCCCTTGGTTCTTTGGTGATGTATTTGGCGCCAAAAAGTACAGTTTTTACCATCTTTTCAATGGCTACCGTGATTGCATTATGCACTTTCTCCGGGATCAGTTTGTTTAAACGGTTCTGAATTCCCTTAGATGCGAGATCAAAAAATCCAGGCTTTTTCAAGATCTTCATTTTCCATAGCTCGAGTTCTTTGTAGGCCTGTTCTTCGTATGGCAGCATAATAATTACGATAAAATTGATAAATCGGCCATTTTCACAAGATACCGAATAATAATTTCAGAATTCCTGAATTGTTGTTCCTATTCTATTTACTATTAACTTGCCTTTTCAAACTAATTATTATGCGTAAGTTTTCGTTGTTACTGTCCGGTATTTTTCTATTCAATAATTTATTTGCGCAGATCTCGCCTAAAGAACATTTCGGTTTTACAATCGGGGATGATTATCAACTAGCCAACTTTTCGCAGACAGCAGACTATTTCAAAAAGCTTTCCTTACAATCTGACCGAGTGAAACTTATAGGCATCGGTAAGACTGAAGAGGGTCGAATACAACCCATGCTAATCGTTTCATCTCCAGAAAACTTGAGAAATCTGGATCAATACAAGGAAATCTCTCAAAAACTAGCTCGAGCAGAAGATTTATCTGACTCTGAGGCAAGAGAGCTTGCAGATAAAGGAAAAGCAATTGTCTGGATAGATGGAGGATTGCATGCTACAGAAACCCTAGGCATACATCAGCTCATCGAAACCTTATGGAACTTGGTTAGCCGGAAGGATGCTGAAACTATGCGCATTCTTGAGAATACAATTATTTTAATGACGCATGCCAATCCAGATGGGCACGAATTGGTGAGTGATTGGTATATGCGCGAAAAAACTCCCGAAAAACGTTCCTTGCAACATTTACCGCGTTTATATGAGAAATATGCCGGCCATGATAATAACCGCGACTTTTTTATGATGAATCTGAAGGAAACGCAGAATATGAGCAGACAATTATTTGTTGAATGGTTGCCACAGATCATGTATAACCATCATCAGAGAGGCCCGGAGGGTTCTGTTGTTGCAGGTGCACCCTATCGCGATCCATTCAATTATGTTTTCGATCCGATTTTGATGACTAGTCTGGATGCCCTTGGTGCAGCCATGAATTCAAGACTGAATGTTGAAAATAAACCTGGGTATACCCAAAAATATGGCTCCGTATTTTCTACTTGGTATAATGGAGGCCTACGTACAACCACTTACTTTCATAACATTATTGGACTTCTTACTGAAACAATTGGCGGACCAACACCATCAGAAATATCCCTCGTTCCGCAACGCTTGATTCCAAATGGCGGAACAACTTTTCCGGTAACCCCTCAAAAATGGCATTTCCGCCAGTCAATAGATTATTCAGTTTCTTTAAACTATGCAGTTTTGAATTATGCTGTGCGTTATCGTGATGAATTATTGTTTAATATTTACCGGATGGGTAAAAATTCCATTGAACGTGGATCCAAAGATACCTGGGGTCTTTCCCCAAATAAAGTAGAGGCCATCAATCAGGCTTACCTTAAAGACCAGCCCGGTGCAAAAATAGTCAACCAGCAAATCCTGCCAAAAAAGTACTTCGATACGGTAATGAATAATCCGGCAAACCGCGATGCCAGAGGATATATCATTCCTGCAAATCAGCCTGATTTCCAGACTGCTGTAAAATTTGTGAATGCACTAATTCGTTCAAGTATTCTTGTAAATAAAGCCACAGATGATTTCACTGTCGCAGGAAAAAACTATCCGAAAGGTTCATTTATTGTTAAAACAAATCAGGCTTTTAGGCCGCATGTGCTGGATATGTTTGAACCACAGGATCATCCAAACGATTTTAAATATGAAGGAGGCCCTCCAATTGCACCATATGATGCAGCAGGCTGGACTCTGGCTTACATGATGCATGTACAATTCGAACGTCTTCAGGATGATTTTAGCGGACCCTTTGAGCGAATTCCATATGGTGAAATTCAAAACCCTGAACCGGGAACACTGGCTTCTGCAAAAGCATACCTGATTAATGCGGAATCGAATAATGCATTCAAAGCAGTAAATGAAGTATTAAAAGCTGGAGAAAAGGTTTACAGAATAAATAGCGGAAGTGATCTTGGGGATTTCTTTATTCCAGGGAATACAAAAACTAGAAGCTTACTGAACATAGTAAAAAGCGATGCAGGATTGGAAATAAGAGAAAATTCAAAAACACCGAAAAATCTAACTAGACTTACAGAATTACGGATTGGCCTCTGGGATAGCTACGGAGGTTCAATGTCTTCGGGATGGGTACGTTTATTAATGGAACAATTCAGCTTTAAATCAACGTTAGTTTATGCCAAAGATATTGATGCAGGAAACCTGAATGAAAAATACGATTTAATCATATTTGTACCAGGAGCAATACCTGCATTATCTGGAAGATCCGGTAGGGGAAGCTCTCCAAATTCAGGTCCCGATCCTGAGACAATTCCTGAAGAATTCAGAGGACAGCTGGGAAGGATCAGTGCAGAAAAATCTATTCCGGAATTAAAAAAATTCATAGAACAGGGCGGAAAAATTGTGACCATTGGGAGCAGTACGAATCTGGCCTACCATCTGAATCTTCCGCTAAGAAATGCAATGGTAGAAATGGGATTAAATGGTCTGGAACGTAGCCTACCTGCAGAAAAATATTATATTCCGGGGAGTGTTCTGAGCGCAAATACTGATAATACCATTCCTGCGGCTTGGGGTATGCCTGTAATGTCGGATATCTATTTTGACAATAGCCCGGTGTTCAAAATCTCAACAGAAGCCATCGCCAGCAAAAAAATAAAGCCCATTTTATGGTTTTCAAATCCGGCACCACTACGAAGCGGCTGGGCATGGGGTCAGTCTTATTTACGCGATGGAGTAACGGCATTAGAGGCTCAGGTTGGAAAGGGAAAGCTTTTTGCATTTGGACCTGAAATTACATTCAGAGCTCAAACGCATGGAACATTCAAACTCCTATTCAATCAGCTTTATGGGTATTCTGAAAACTAGGCAATGTTAAAATCTCAATAAAATCCCGAATTAAATTATTTATGTACTTTCATCCTTTTAATTAATGTTTTTAATCCCGTATGTACGGGATGTAACTAACCAATCAATTCATGAATAAAATTTATAGAACCTTAGTTTTGCTATGTTGTATTTTTCTCTTTTTCGGAAAATTATATGCACAGGATTACAGCAATAACGCATTGGTTTCGGAGCGAATAAATTCTCTCGTTAAAACTTATCCTTCACTTTTAACAGCTAAATCGCTCACTAAAACCCTTGGCGGAAAAGATATCTGGATGCTTAGTATCGGAACTGGTAATACAGGGCAAAAACCAGCTATTGCTATTGTTGGCGGTGTTGAAGGTTCACACTTGCTGGGAACCGAGCTGGCTTTAGGATTTGCAGAAAAAATACTCAAAGATTCTGCTCAGGATAGCATCAAAGCTATACTTGAAAAAAATACATTTTATGTTTTTCCTAATATGAGTCCGGATGCAACTGAACAATATTTCGCTCAGATACGCTATGCCAGAAGTGGAAACGCTAAAGTAACTGATGATGACCGCGATGGAAAGCTGAATGAAGATGGGTTTGATGATCTGAATAAGGATGGTAAAATAAGCTGGATCAGGGTTGAAGATCCAACAGGTTTGTACCGGATCAACCCTGAGGAACCCCGTTCTATGATTCTTGCCGATCCAAGTAAAGGCGAATCCGGTAAATACCTGCTTTTTTCTGAAGGTATCGATAATGATAAGGACGGGAATTACAATGAAGACGCTGAGGGTGGTGTCCACTTTAATAAGAACATGAGTTATGACTATCCGAATTTTGTTCCCGGATCGGGTGAGCACATGGTCTCAGAAATAGAAAACAGGGTTTTGCTCGACAATCTCTTTGAAATGTTCAATGTTTATTCGGTTATCACTTTTGGACCATACAACAACCTTTCAGTGCCTGTAGCTTTTAATGCACAGGCTATTTCAAAACGCATAATTACCGGCTATTTTGAAGCAGATGCAAAGGCCAGTGCGCTGGTTTCTGAACTTTATAATAAAACTGTTGGCTTAAAAGATGCCCCAAAAAGTGCAACAGATGGAGGTGATTTTGCCCAATGGGCTTATTTCCATTACGGCCGTCATAGTTTCAGCAGCCCCGGATGGTGGGTACCGAAAGCAAAAGCCGATACACTAAAAAAAGTGAAGGAGCTGAAAATCGAGGACCAAGGTGCAAATTACCTTAGATGGGCCGATAGCCAAGGACTGAAAAATAATTTTACAGAGTGGAAACAGATTGAGCACCCCGATTTTCCCGGTCAAAAAGTAGAACTAGGGGGAATCGATCCCTTTGTGTTAAAAAATCCACCGTTTAAACTGGTTGAGAATTTGGTGAAAAAACATAGCGATTTTATTCTGGCACTTAGCAAGTATACTCCTTCCATCGATATTATAAACATCAAAAAAGAGAAATTGGGTAAGGACCTAACTAGAGTTACTGTCAGTCTTTTTAATAATGGAATGTTACCCACCCAAACCAAGGTTGGCGAACGAAGCTATTGGGTAAAAAAGCTATCTGTGAAAATAATTCCGCAAGCGAATCAGTCAATTATCAGTGGGCGCAAAAATCAAACGATTGATGCAATTCAAGCTCAGGGAAACCAAAGCATATCCTGGCTTATCAAAGGTTCAGGTAAATTGACAATTAATGCCGGCAGCCCAACAAGCGGAACAAAAACTATAGAAGTCTTATTATAATCCCTAGGAATGTTTTTCCTGCGGTTGGTGTTTTCACCACCTGCTTACGATCATCAAAGGTTCCATCCCGAAAGTGAGGGATAAAAAACAATAAAAATATAAACATGAAAACAATCGTAACAAAAATATTTCTTACTCTTTCTCTGCTTGCTCTGGCAATCGCTTTGCAGGCACAGCAACCCGATCAAATAATGAAGGCTTCGGGAAGTCCGGCAAACCCGAAAGTTCCGGTAAGCTGGAACCGATATAATGACTATG
>JBDNGV010000033.1:0-6892 GCA_041689125.1 Daejeonella sp. | reverse complement strand
GGAAATAATGATCGAACTCAAGTTTATAAAAATATCTCAAATCCTGCAGTAATTAATCGCGGTAATCCGACACGTATACCTTCCGGCCTTCTGGTGCTGATATACCTTTGGTCTGTCAGGTTTTTAACAGACAGGTTTAGGTTTGCATTGGTTTTAGGAATACGGTAATACACATTTGTATCAACAATGTATCTGCTGCTAATCTTACCGCTTCTTCCATTTACAGATGGAACTTCGCTATTGATTTCATCCGTAAATTGCGAACCGATGTAATTTCCCGAAACCCTGAATCCTAACCCATTCTGCAGATTTATGCCTGCTGCATTCCAGATCAACAGATTGGCCGCATAGGGCAGTTTGTTTTCCTTTACATTAACTGAGGTGCCGTTGACTGAGATAAAGCGGTCATTACTGTATTCAGCGCCCTGAACTGTGACACTACTTTCAAAAGTATAGGAGTTCTTTAGTCCTGCCATTTTTCCAAAATCAAGCTGGAAGCCGGCTTCAATTCCTTTGTGCAGGGTTTGTCCGCCATTAACTACACCGCTTGCATTTGAATTACCCGAAGAATTGGAAACAGGTATAATCTGATTCTTAAAGTCGAGGATATAAGCCGTTAATTCGGCATTGAAATAGTCTTTTAACTTAACTCGGGTGCCTAACTCATAGTTAGTACTTAACTCGGCATCTAGGTTATATGGGATCCCGGTCGCTGTTATTGCATCTTTAATTCTTGGTGGGGCGAAACCTTTATGTACCCCGGCAAACAAATTGACATGATCACTGGCCGAGTAGCTGATACCTGCACCTGGGATCAATGCCATAGTATTGTCTATAGCTAGGATGCTGGTGTCTCTGATTACATTATTTACCCCGTTGATGCGGTATCTTCCACGAAATATTTCTCTTTTGTAATCAAAATTCTCCAGTCTCAGTCCGGCATTTATTGAAAGCTTTTTGCTTAGGTCGAACCTGTTTTGAGCATAGGCACTAAATGCGTAGCCGGTTCTAACTTCTTTATCTCGTAATGTACCTTCGGCAGTGCTTGCATTGTTGCCTAAGATAAATTGCTCATCGGCTTTTTCATATAAATATCTCGCACCGGTTTCAAGTACGTTTTCGATATGGAACAACTTATGTTTAACACTTAATCTGGGCTCTATTCCTGCAACCTGAAACTGCCTGTTTCTGTTACCTGTTGAGTTTAACATATAAACCGCCCCATTGCTTACAGTCGGATCTCCCCATTGTACGCCTGTTCGGTTAGCTGTAGTTGAACTGAAAGAGAAATCCTGTCGTTGCCAGTTGCGGCTAGTTGTAGAGGCAAATGCAGTTGTTTTTAAACTGATATTATTGTTCAGCTCAAATTGGTGTGTAGCACTTGCAGAAAGACGCTTTATTGGTAGATTATCGTATGGAGACATTCGAACGAAATCCTGCCCCCCTTTATTAAACATAGTTTGTGTTAATCCAATATAGGTGGAGTTAGATGCCTCGTCATAATATCCAAGTTTAAGCCCAAGATTTGATTTTGAATTTAATTCGAACCTGATTTTAGCAGAAAGGTCATTCAGATTAAATTGGGTCTGACCAAGGTTATCTGCTCTTTTATGTAAGTAGGAAACTAAAAATCCGGTTTTGCCTATGGTATTTCCATAGGTTCCAAAACCTGAGAAAAATCCTCCCTTTGCTCCTGAAATCTTGATACGGGTAATTTCTTGTGATGGTGGATCGGCGGTGAAGAAATTGACTATCCCTCCAATGGTTTGCGGACCGTAAAGAATTTGCCCACTTCCTTTCAGGATTTCGATTCCCGACATCTTGTCAATTGATGGAGTAAAGTACATTTCCGGCTCTCCGTAGGGGCCTAAAGCAATAGGCACACCATCTTCAAGCATCAGAACATTGCGGCTTCTGTCAGGGTCAAGTCCACGGATACTGATGTTCAGACGTAATCCGGCACCCTCCTCATCAATAACATTTACTCCCGTTACTTTGCGTAAAACCTCGTTGGACGTTAGCGGAGCGGTTAAGCGGATCTCGCGTGAATTCAGAATTGTTGCTGAACCCGGAACTTTGCTGATGAGGCCGTCACGCTTTCCGATGATAACGATTTGTGGCATTTCAATGATCGTGCTATCAGCAAGTTTTAACCTTTGATCAGCTTTTTTTATCTGAGCAGAGGCAGTTTGTATAAGTATAAAGGCAAACGATAGGGAAAAAATTTGTTTCATGTTTATTTAGACTAATTATAAATTGTGCACAATAATACTACATAATTTTTACAAAATCAAATTATTTAGAATGATTATTAATAATATTTATAATGATCAACTACTATACATAAGCCATTTGAAATTGAATAGATTTGGATCCCTAGTAATATGAGAGTCAGGACCAGAAAAAATATTTTAATTGCCGCAGGTTATTCTGTAGTATTAATTGCAGGGTTAATACTAGGGCCTAAACTTGTCCGCGAAAATCAAAATTCAAAGAATGGTTCTTTCTTATCTTTCGATCTATCAGGACGTTCCACGAAAGTTGAAAAGGTAATCCGTATTATTAATGAGAATTACGTCGATTCAGTGAAACTAGACACAGTGGAAGATATGGCTATTCAAGAGATACTTAAGCATCTTGATCCTCATTCTGCCTACCTAGCTCCGGAAGAGGCGCAACTCCTCAGCGATGATCTGGAGGGAAATTTCAATGGTATTGGCATCGAATATTATATTTTGAATGATACACTGCTTATTACTTCCGTAAAACTTGGGGGACCGGCATTTAAAGCAGGCCTTAAACATGGGGATAGGATTCTGGCCATCAATAATAAGCCGGTAGCCGGCAAGCGTGTTACATCTAGACATATTGTTGAACAGATAAGAGGTAAGAAGGGCTCCGCTGTTGAGATGCTGGTAAAGCGAGATACCCTCCGTAAGAGTTTTAGTATGCTGCGCGACAGGATTATTGTCAGCAGTATTGATGCAGCCTATTTGTTAACCGGACAGACTGCCTATATCAAGATCAGTAAATTTGGTGCCAGAACCGATGAGGATTTTCATGCCAGTCTGCTGAAATTAAAAAAACAGGGAATGAAAAACCTAGTGCTGGATCTTCGAGATAATGGTGGGGGCTACCTCAACTCGGCAACAGCACTTGCAGATGAATTTCTGGGAAATCAGGAATTAATTGTTTATACCCAGGGATTACATGAGCCGCGTACCGATTATTTTGCCAGTTCAAAGGGTGATTTTGAAGATGGTAAACTGGTGGTGCTGATCAATGAAAATACGGCTTCAGCAAGCGAAATTATTGCAGGAGCAGTACAGGATCTTGAACGTGGAACAATCATAGGAAGGCGTTCATTTGGGAAAGGCCTGGTTCAAGAACAATTTGATTTTGGCGATGGTTCAGCATTAAATCTCACCATTGCAAGGTATTATACAGCATCCGGCAGGTCAATACAGAAATCATATAAAAAGGGTAATGATGCCTATTACAGTGAAGTGAAAGACCGTTATCGGAATGGCGAATTAAGTTCTGATGGAAAAGCCCTGAACGATTCGCTTTATAACAAGAGCAAGACCTTTACCACAAAATCGGGTAAGGTTTTATATGGCGGTGGCGGCATTATGCCCGATATTTACATCCCTGTAGATACTTCCGGATACACAGCTTTTTATTACGAGCTTTCTGGTCGAGGAGTTTTGAATGATGTTCTCTATAACCATTTGCTCAGGCAAAATCAGGCTTACCGCTCCACAGCAGAGTTGATTAGAAATTTCAGGCTGAGTGCCCCTGATATTAAAAGACTCATACAGATGGCTGCTAAGAGAAATATTAAGGTAGGCGAAGCACAGATCGATTCATCTAGAAAAGAAATCGAAACTCAGCTCAAGGCCTTATTAGCCCGATACTATTTTGGGGATGATGGATTCTACAAAGTGCTAAACTCTGGAGATCAAGCTATTAACCGATCACTTGAGGTTTTGAAGGATCCTTACCAAGCAGGGGACTATTGAATTGAATCGACTGTTATGGTGTCGGTATTCAGTGAGTCGGTTGCCATAGCAGCGTTCAGCATTGAATCGGCTGCAGCCACTTGGTCAAGTGAATCTTGTTTTGCTTTCGCCGCCTGATCAGCTCCGCTGTTACATGAAACTGCGATAAAACTTGCTGCTAGAATTGTGAAGAATAATTTTTTCATAGATAATAGATTTAATTAATAATTACTTCTGTCGAAAGAAAATTTGAATTGGAACGCCTGTGAAATCAAAGTGCTCACGAAGTTTGTTTTCAATAAATCGTTTATAAGGTTCCTTAATATATTGAGGTAAGTTACAAAAAAAAGCAAACATTGGAGAACTTGCATTAATCTGGGTTACATATTTAATCTTGACATATTTCCCTTTTACAGCCGGCGGTGGGAAGTTCTCAATGATTGGTAACATCACATCATTCAATTTTGAGGTGGGGATCTTTTTGAGTTTATTTTCATAAACCTTCGAAGCTGCCTCGAGTGCTTTGTAAATCCTTTGCTTTTCTACTACTGATGTAAATACAATTGGCACATCGCTAAAGGGAGCAATTTTATCATAAATCTGTTCTTCAAATAGACCAGTGGTTTTAGTGTTCTTTTCAATTAGATCCCATTTATTGACAAGAATTACGATACCCTTTTTATTTTTCTCGGCCAGATGAAAGATATTGATATCCTGCGATTCAATGCCTTCAACAGCATCGATCATCAGAATGATTACATCAGCTTCCTCAAGTGCTTTGATGGTACGCATCACCGAGTAAAATTCAATATTCTCTTTAACTTTTGTTTTCTTACGTAAACCGGCGGTATCAATCAGCATAAATTCATGGCCGAACTGATTATAATGGATGTGTATTGAATCGCGCGTTGTACCGGCAATCGGGGTAACAATATTTCTTTCTTTACCAATCAGGGCATTAATAAGGGATGATTTACCTACATTTGGGCGACCAACAATTGCATATTTTGGAAGCTGATTCTCATCTTCAGCTTCATCTTCAAAATGCTTAATCACTTCGTCAAGAAGTTCGCCGGTACCCGAACCAGACATAGAGGAAAGCGGATAAATTTCACCCAGCCCAAGGCTGTAAAAAATGCTCGCATCTGTTAGGCGCTGATTGTTATCCACCTTATTCACCACCACGAAAACAGGTTTTTTACTTCGGCGAAGAAGCTTGGCGATATCATCGTCAAGATCGGTCACGCCGGTAACCACATCCACCATAAAAAGAATGACAGTAGCTTCTTCAATAGCAATCACAACCTGTTCGCGAATGGCGGCCTCAAACACATCGTCAGAGTGCGCCACATACCCACCGGTATCAATTACTGTAAAATGCTTATCAGTCCACTCAGCCACGCCGTAATGCCTATCGCGGGTTACTCCGCTAAAGTCATCAACTATGGCCTTACGCGTTTCGGTTAATCTGTTATATAAAGTGGATTTCCCTACGTTAGGGCGACCTACTATTGCGACGATGTTACTCATTATTGTTAGTATTTAGTAGTTAGTACAAAGTATTTAGTACTTTTTACTTAGTACTGGGATTTATATTTTTTAGGCACTGATATATTGATCAGGTCCCAATTGGTACAATTAATGTTTATTAAATTCAGAATTTTAACTATACTCTTTTCCAAAAACATAGCCATTAGTAAATTATTTCAACTTATCTCTAATCTCCTATCTAAATACTCAATACTAAATACTCTCTACTAATCTTCGCATTTGGAATTTCAATTATATTCTTTTCTAAAAACATAGCTATTAGTAAATTATTTCAACTTATCTCTAATCTCTTGTCTAAATACTCAATACTAAATACTCTGTACTAATCCTCATACCCAAAACTCTTCAAATAATTCTTCCTATTTCTCCAATCAGGAATAACCTTCACGAACATTTCAAGGAATACTTTTTTCTGTAGGAATTCTTCCATGTCTTTACGGGCATAGGTTCCAACCTTTTTCAGCATTTCACCTGCTTTACCAATGACGATGTTCTTTTGCGAATCGCGCTCCACGATGATTTCGGAACTGATGCGGATAATCTTGGGTTCATTTTTAAAAGCGGTGATGATCACTTCTGTGCTGTATGGGATCTCCTTATCGTATAGTTTAAACACTTTTTCGCGGATAATCTCCGAAACAAAAAAGCGTTCATTCTTATCGGTCAGAGTATCTTTGTCATAATAAGCCGGATGTTCCGGCAGATTATCGAGTATGAATTGCATTACAGCAGGCACATTATGGTCATGCAATGCCGAAACTGCAAAAATTGCTTTCGGATTCAATTTTTCCTCCCAATAAAAGATCTTTTCCTTCACCAAATCCTCACTTGATTTATCGATCTTATTGATAACCAATGCAATAGGTGAACTGGTCTTCGCTAATTTTTCAATTACATCAGCTTCGTCATATTTTTCATTAATATCAGTGACAAATAAGACGATATCCGCGTCGACAAGAGAGCCATTGACGAAACTCATCATAGATTCTTGCATTCCATACACCGGTTTGATCACTCCCGGAGTGTCAGAAAAAACAATTTGGTATTCAGGCTCATTAACAAGCCCAAGAATCCGATGCCGCGTTGTTTGTGCCTTAGGAGTAACTATTGACAGTTTTTCACCCACCAGAGCATTCATCAAGGTTGATTTCCCAACGTTTGGTTTCCCTATCAGACTAACAAATCCGGCTTTATGAGACATGTAAAATTTATTTTAAAATTTATTTGGACTGCAAAGAAACGAAATATATCTTTGCAGTCCAATTTAAAAGCAACACAGAGACGTTCTTTAAGCCTAAAATTGTTGTGAATGTGGCCTCGCCACCGAGCTTATTACTCGT
>JBDNGV010000032.1:0-6150 GCA_041689125.1 Daejeonella sp. | reverse complement strand
CCGGGATCTTCATATTCATTCTGAGCCTGAATACCGGTGTTCCTGATCGAATCACTTAAAGAACGAACCATACGGTAATCCTTATCAGCCCAAGCTTGCTGAATTAATTTTATTTTATCCTCAAAACTATCTGAATGCTTTTTAAACAAATCGGTCTCCGTGGCAAAGATTTGATTAACAAAGTCTTCCACATGACGATCATTTGAGCCCTTGGCAGAAAATGGTAATCCTAGACTTGCCATTCCCATGAATCCCAAACCCAAAAACTTCCTTCGCTTCAATTGAAGATTAGAAGAAGTATTTTCCTCATCAAAAAATTGACCCTGTTTTTCCGAAAAATCTTTATCACTCTTTTCTGACAAAAGATTATTGTCTGATAAAGCATTTAGGTTCTTATTTGATTTCATTCGTTTATTATAAGCGGGTGGTGAAAACACCAACCGCAGGAAACCGCAGGAAAATAGCACGATAACATCAATACCAATTGATGGTTAAAATAGGGCATACCAGCTTTCGCAAGTATGCCCTGGGTATTATGATGATGCAATTTAAAAATTAAGTACCCGTGATTATATGGGACTTATTTTGATTTTGATTTATCCCACCACAAACGGGTAGCAACAATATCCGGACCACCTAATAATGGAACTGCTGCTTTTACTGCGGCACCATTAGCAATGATCTCCCTGTCGAGGAAGGAAATTCTACGGATCATTTTATCCGGTGTGATATCAGGGTTTTGAGAATTCAATAATACGTAAAACTTAGGATAACCTGATCTTCTGATATTGGCCCAAGCCTCATGACTTTCCGGGAATAGTGCAAGCCATTTCTGAGTTCCGATTTGTTCGCGTTGTCTCTCAATATTACTTTCAAATTTTACCGGAATATCTGTTAAGGGTGGAGTTGGAAACAAATTATCAGGTGAGCTAGGTAAACTTGTACCATTAATATAAGCAGAGATAGCAACTGCATTGGTAATATCATGTTCACGCATTGAAGTTTCAATCCCTTTTTCATACATATCTTTGGCGGTACCACCCATATTCCAACCATTCAATGCTCCTTCTGCCCGTAGAAAATAGGCCTCAGATGCATAAAATACTGCCTGAGGTGTAGTATTCATATTAATCGGCTGATACTTTGGACCAACCGCTGAGTTATTATTAACGCTATTTGCAGGCAAATTTTGTTGAGCAACAGTCATTCCATTTCTAACACCACGGAATTTACCATCAGTGAGGGCAGGGCTCCAAAATACAGGTAACCTTGGATCATTATAGCCAACTAATAAGCTCTCCATAGTAGCACTCATTCTAGATCCATTTCTTCCCATAAAATTGTTCAAGCCATTGGGAAAATCAGCAGAAGTTTTAAAAAAGGCCGCATCTGAAGCATTCATCATTACTCCATTGGCAATTGCTTTTTCAGCTTCCACTTTGGCTTTAGCAGGTTCCACATCCGAAATTCTTAATGCTAAACGCAAACGTAGGGTATTACCAAACTTCAACCATTTAGCATTGTCTCCATTATAAATAAGATCTTTAGTAACAAAGGAAGGTTTAGCTAAATTGTTTTTCAGATCTGTAGTGGCTTCATCGAGTTCTTTGAAGAAATCAAAATAGATGCTCTTTTGATCATCATAATTCACAACTGAAGTATCTTTCCCAATTTTTGAATAGGGAATCGGACCAAATTGATCAGTCAAACGCATAAAAGAGAAAACTTTCCATATTCTAGCCACTGCATTCATTGAAGGTTCTTTTCCACCCTTAGTTGCCTCTATAATATTTACCAGTGAAGGCATTGTCCTCACATAAATCAATGGCCAGATGTCCTGCCATCTCTGCACAATAACATATCTGTGGGACTCCTGAAAAGTATTTGTGCCTGCAAAATGTTGGGAATATACTCCGGAAAATAATAGCATGGATGTTTCGTTGTAACCGGCTCCTGTTCCGTTAACCAGTGCGCCTGGAAATAAACTCCTCAAATCTGGGGGAGTTAGTTCCAGCAAACCTTCCGGTCTTTTATTTATTTCATCGAAATTTTTAGTACAGGCACCCAGCATTAGAATTGGTGCTAAAAATAGCATCACTCTGCCGGCCCATTTTCTAAATAATGATTTTTGAGTTTTCATTGTATTCAGTTTAATATTAATACTAATATTTAATTTCAATAGCCAATTAACTATTAAAATGATGCGTTCAAGCTAAGACCGATGTTACGCGTTGTAGGTAAAGAAGAATATTCTAAACCACCCCTGTTAGTCACTGCTGTAGCTATCTCAGGATCATAAGGTGCATATTTCTTTAAGAACATAAGATTTCTTCCAACAATTGATAATCTTGCATTCTTAACGAAACCTGTTTTTTGAACGAGCTGATTTGGAATTTTGTAACCAAATACCACCTCTCTAAGCCTAAGGTTAGTAGCTGAAAAAGCATAAAAATCCTTTGCCGGAGTTCTGTTACCTAATGATTGCCAGTAGGTTTCAGCAGAAATGGATTTCGTATTTTTTACACCATCAACAGTATAACCATCCACTACAATTCCGCCTTCTCTGTATTGAAGAGAACTTTTCGAGTTACCACTGACATCCATTGCAGCCAAAGTACCGGCTACAACTGTACCTCCATTCCTGTAATCTAATAGGAAACTGAGATTCAAGTTTTTGAAAGTGAATGAATTGTTAACACCAAGCTGATAATTAGGATTGTAATTTCCTGCATATGCTGTTTTCCCAGTAAGAATTGGAACACCAGCAGCACTAACTATTCTTCTGCCTTGTGCATCTTTCCTCCATTCGGCCATATACATTTCGCCGAAGGGCTTACCTTGTTCAACTGTTTCGAGAACCTGTCTGTCATCACCTAAAACAGCTGTTTTTAACCTCGGTGATAATTCAACAACATTATTCACATTTTTAGAGAAGTTAAACATCATATCCCATGTAAAATTCTTACTTCTAATCGGTGCACCACTCAACATAACCTCAACTCCACTATTCCGAATTAATCCGGCATTGATATACTGAGAAGCGAAAAGTGTACCATTAGGAACTGCCAAAGCGATTAACTGGTTCTCAGTATTAGATCTATAATAAGTGACATCAAGTCCAATTCGGTTTGTAAAAAATCGCCAGTCTAATCCGGCTTCAAATGATGTAGTAATTTCCGGTTGATAATTCCCGAGTGATCTGACACTAGGAGTATTTATGGCACCACCAGCCCCTACCGAGAAATAATTATCAGTCAAGTATTGCTGACCACCAAAACCGGCTTTTGCGTAGGTAGTCCTAAACTTACCATAAGAAACCCAGCTTGGAAAATCAATCATATCTGTTACAATTGCTGTTAAACCTACTGAAGGATAGAAATAAGATTGGTTCTCTTTAGGTAGAGCAGAAGACCAATCATTTCTGGCAGTTACATCAAGATAGAGGTAATCTTTAAAGGATAGGGTTGAAGTACCATATAAAGACTGAACCTGTGGAGTTTGGCCAATTTGGTTTGTAGTTCTTGGATTTCTTGCATTGGACATGAAGAAGAAATCAAGTTTATTCAAACCATTAGCATTGGTATTAATTGATTCATATTTAGTTTCTTGAATTGAACCTCCAAGATATCCGGTTAAATTAAAATCCTTAGTAATGTCTCTTTTAAAAGACAACAATGCATCCACATTGGTGAACCTTCTGTTTCCTGCAAAAAGCTCAAAATAATTCCCATTTCCAGAAAGTTCATATGAATCATTATGCTGCCTATTTTCGGTATTCTCGTCAGTTCTATCCATACTTCCACGAACCATAAAATCAAGCCAATTATTAAATTTATATTTTGCTTGTACTAGGCCAATCATACGGCGCTTTTGTTCAAAGAAAACCTGTCTATTCATCTTCCAATAAGGGTTCGATAAATAAATTGAGCCAGGAAGCCAATAGCTCTGTCTGAGGTTACCCAAGACATCAGTATATTCGAAGTTCTGCATTTCACTCAGTGGAACAGAAGCCGGAGCATGGTAAATACTGCCTGTAGCATCATTTCTTTCACCTGTAAAAGGCTTATTATCAACATCTTCAACGATATAACTTAGTTTTGTAAAGAATGAAAGTTTGTCAGTGATGTTATTGTCAATTTTGAGATCAAAATTATGTCTGTCTAAGGAATGGTTTTGAAGAATACCATTTGCTTGGCTATTTCCGTATGAAAAATAAGTTTGCATTTTATCGCTACCACCACTAATTCCGATGGTATTAGTCAAACTTGAGCCATCACGATAAAAGTCCTTGATACGATCAGGCTGACCTTGCAAGCCCACTTGTTTACCATTCCATAAGGTTACCGTTTGTCCGGTAATTTTTGGTCCCCAACTGGTCTCAGAGTTTGCATTAAATACTCCACCTGCACCTTGGCCATATTCTGCCTGTACTTCAGGTAAAATAAACGGGCGGTCAATTGTAGTATTTCCGGTATAATCAACCGTGATCTTACCGACTTTTCCTTTCTTGGTTGTGATAATGATAGCACCATTTTGTCCCAAACTTCCGTATAAGGCAGCAGCTGAGGCACCTTTAAGGATAGTCATAGATTCAATATCATCACTATTCAACATCCCGATTCCATCACCACCATCTCTACTTCCATGTGTGCCACCTGAACCTGTCTCACGGGTGCCATTATCCATTGGAACACCATCAATTACATATAAAGGCTGGTTAGAACCGAATACAGAACGTTGACCACGTAATACTACATTTGAAGAACTACCCGGTCCGGTAGCATTCTTGGTGATAGTAACACCGGCCACTTTTCCAGCCAATGAATTGATCAGGTTAGTTTCCTTAGCCTGATTAAGATCAGCGGTTTTAACAGTCTGGGCGGCATAGTTTAAGGATTTAGATGATCTTTCAATACCCAGAGCAGTTACAACCACCTCGCCAAGCATTTGTGAATCTTCAATCAATGTAACATTAACAGAAGACCTTCCATTTACTGCAACTTCCTGGCTTAAATATCCAATATAGCTGAAAACCAGTGTACCATTATCAGGAGCATTCAAAACGAAATTACCTTGAGCATCGGTAGTTGTTCCTACTGCAGTGCCTTTAACACGAACACTAACCCCGGGAAGAGTCTCCCCTTTTGAATCAACCACTTTTCCCCGAATATCCATCAGTAGAAAACTTATATTTTTTAAGGCTTTTCTGTCCTTTCCAGACAATTTCTCACTGATAACAATGGTCTTGTTCTCAATACTGTAATCCAAAGGCTGATCACTAAAAAGAATAGCCAAAGCTTCCGATAGTTCAGTATCAACGATCTTTAAAGTTACAGGCTTGGCTGTTTTTAATAGATTCAGATCATAAAAAAATACATAACCCGTTTGCTGCTTGATAGTGGAAAAAAACTCTTCCAGCGGGGCATGTTTACCTATTAAAGTTACTTTTTGTGAATATCCTTTAGAATAGACATTCATTAGTGCAACCATGATTAAAATGAACGTCAGTTTCATAATCCGTCCGATTTGTTTGTAAAGCGACTTATTTACCAAATTATCAGCTATCCGGTGTTGCTCTGTATGGTCCAATGAGTCTGATTTAATACAGACTTTTGACCGAGTATTGACTAAGCAATACTCTTTATTTGTTAGAGAATTCATACATTTGTGTGTTTTGTTAATAAATAATCTTTGTGCATCAATTTTTATTTAAGCGAAAACAGTGACCAGAGGCGCTCCAACGCTTCTGGTTTGTTTTTTTGTTCATTAGTAGACCTTTATGGCATTACTATAACCTCCCTTCCCTCTAAACGAAAATGAACTTTTGTTTTTTCTAATATTTTAAGTACCTGTAGGAGACTTAAATTTCTTTCAATTTCACCTCCAAAGCGATAATTTGGAAGATTACCTTCATATACGATGGATACATCATACCAGCGTTCAATCTGTCTCATCACTGTCTTTATATCTGCTTGGTCAAACTGGAAATAACCTTCTTTCCATGCTACAGCTTCATTGGTATTTTTCATATTGATTATTTCAATACGTTCACTCAACTTAGATTGTTCGCCGGGTCTGAGCAATTGAGATATATTGGTTCGCAAATCAGATACTCTTACACTACCCTCTAGCAAAGTTGTATTTACACTT
>JBDNGV010000031.1:0-7700 GCA_041689125.1 Daejeonella sp. | reverse complement strand
ATTGAATCGGACAATAAGTCTTTATGCTTAACAGAGTCCCTAATGCGCCTTTACCGTTGTTAACTTTTTCCACAAAGTTCTACTTTATTAACAAAGAAAAAGAAGCAAAAAGAAATTCTACAATAACGATAATAACTTTATAATTCTTTATCTTCAAATCTAAAGATAGGTAGGCAGGGATGACAAGGCCATTTATGGGGGAATTGTGAGATAAAAGTAAAATATTCTGGTTAGTAGTAGTTTCCTAACCAAGCAACAACTAACCAACTCCTATCAGTTAAAAAAAAGGCCTACGTATAAAACGCAGGCCTTTTTAAATTTATTGAAAAATTACTATTCTTCTTTCTTCTCTTCGGCGTCAGCAGCAGGAGTTTCATCAGCAGCTTCTGCTTTGGGAGTTTCCTCTACAGCAGCTTCTGTTTCAACAGACGGAGTTTGTTCTTCACCTATTGGAGCTTGTACTTCAACTATCGGAGCTTGTACTTCAGCTAAAGTCTCAACAGTTTCTACTTCGTCAGCAGCCACAACAGGAGCAGCTATAGTAGCAGAAGCATCTGTAGATTTTTTAGCTTTTGAACCACGACGACGTGTGGTTTTCTTCTCAGCAGTTGCATCACCTGATACATAAACTTCGTTATAATCAACTAGTTCAATTAAGGCCATTGATGCATTATCACCTAAACGATTACCCATCTTAAGAATACGAGTATAACCTCCAGGACGGTTTGCAACTTTAGCAGCAATATCGCGGAACAGAATTGATACCACTTCTTTGTTTTGTAGGTAACTGAATACCGTACGACGCGAGTGAGTTGTATCGTCTTTAGATCTAGTAATAATTGGTTCAACATACACACGTAAAGCTTTTGCTTTAGCTAGGGTAGTTGTGATGCGCTTGTGTAAGATAAGCGAAGAAGCCATGTTAGCCAGCATCGCTCTGCGGTGACTGTCTGTACGACTTAAATGGTTTACTTTTTTACCGTGTCTCATTATATGTTGGGTTTTGCACGTGCATACCGTCAATCAACCTTTCGGGATCGGGAATTATGCATTTCGCTTATTAAAATATTATTACTTATTCTTCGTCTAACTTAAATTTGGAAAGGTTCATACCAAAGGATAATCCTTTAGATTTAACCAAATCCTGAATTTCAGTCAATGATTTTTTACCAAAGTTCCTGAACTTAAGCATATCAGCAACATCATAAGAAACAAGATCAGCTAATGAACGTATGTCTGCAGCTTTTAAGCAATTCAAAGCACGAACAGAAAGATCAAGATCAACTAATTCCATTTTAAGGATCTTACGCATGTGTAGGATCTCTTCATCAACTTCTTTAGTTTCTTCTTTAGCCTGAGATTCAAGCATGATGTTCTCATCAGAGAATAACATGAAGTGATGAATTAGAATTTTAGCTGCTTCTTTCAATGCTTCTTCCGGATGGATAGATCCATCAGTTGCGATATCAAGAACTAATTTTTCATAATCTGTTTTCTGCTCAACACGGAAGTTTTCGATAGAATACTTCACATTTTTGATTGGAGTATAGATGGAGTCGATTGCAATAACGCCTAAAACAGCGTCAACATTCTTATTTTCTTCTGCAGCAACATAACCTCTGCCTTTGTTTACTGTCAATTCAATCTCCAAAGTTACTGTAGTCTCCATATTACAGATAACCATATCAGAATTAAGAACCTCAAAATTATTAGAGAACTTACTGATATTGCCAGCCTTGAACTGATCGCTACCATTGATAATGACGAAAATCTTTTCGTTATCACCAGATTCACCTGTCTTTTTGAAACGTACCTGCTTTAGGTTCAAAATAATCTCGGTTACGTCTTCAACAACACCTTTAATTGTTGAGAATTCGTGGGATACTCCCGAAAAACGAACTGAAGTTATCGCAAAACCTTCTAGGGAAGATAAAAGTATTCTGCGTAATGCATTACCAATTGTAACACCAAAACCAGGCTCTAAAGGTCTGAATTCGAATGTTCCGTCGAAATCCGTAGATTTCTGCATGATAACTTTATCAGGTTTCTGAAATGCTAAAATTGCCATTTATCAAATTTGTTTATTGTTTATGGATACGAGACCTGCCTACCTCAGGCAGGTGTGAGATATGAGATGTGAGATGTGAGATGTGAGACATTTTTATCTCAAATCTCATATCTCACATCTCATATCTTATTTAGAGTACAATTCAACGATTAGATTTTCCTTGATGTTTTCAGGAATCTCATCACGACTTGGGTAGTTAAGGAATTTACCCGTTAAGGTATTTGCGTCCCAATCTAACCAGCTGAACTTATTTATCGTTCTTGCTGCCACTGCATGCGAAATCGCTTCTAGGGTTTTAGAACGTTCACGTACAGCGATTACATCACCTGAACGTAAAGAGTAAGATGCGATATTCACAACCTCACCATTTACAGTGATATGCTTATGGCCAACAAGCTGACGTGCGCCAGAGCGAGTTGGAGCTATACCCAAACGGTAAACAGTATTGTCAAGACGTGCTTCTAAGAATTTCAATAGGTTATCTCCGGTGATTCCCTCTTTAGCAGATGCTTTGTGGAATAGATTCTCGAAGTAACGTTCTAATACACCATAAGTGTATTTAACTTTTTGCTTCTCCATTAACTGGACTGCATATTCAGATTGCTTACCTCTTTTTCTGGAGGTACCATGCATTCCCGGAGGATAGTTTTTTCTTTCTAATGCCTTATCAGGACCGAAAATAGGTTCTCTGAATCTACGGGCGATTTTGGACTTTGGTCCGGTATATCTAGCCATATTTGTGGGTTTTTAAAGTATCTTTCAGCCCCTGGCTGAAGAATCTTAGCTTTAAAAAATTTATTAATTAATATTTGTTAAACTCTTCTTCTTTTTGGAGGACGGCAACCGTTGTGCGGAAGTGGAGTAATATCCTGAATAGTGGTCACTTCGATACCTGTAGTTTGCAAAGTACGAATAGCCGACTCACGGCCTGAACCCGGTCCTTTAACATATACCTGAACCTTGCGAAGTCCAAGGTCATGCGCCACCTTAGCACAGTCACCTGCAGCTTGCCCGGCAGCATATGGGGTATTTTTCTTAGAACCTTTAAAACCCATTTTACCGGCTGAAGACCAGCTGATTGTTTGTCCCTGAAGGTTTGTCAGAGTAATGATGATATTGTTGAATGTAGCATTCACATGAGCTTCGCCAATTGGCTCTACAATTACAACACGTTTTTTGGTAACTTTTTTAGTTTTTGCCATTTTTGGAGATTTGAGATGTGAGACTTGAGATCTGAGATCAGATCCCGGCACTCCAATCTATTTCTTTTGTCTAATCATGAGCTGAGTATTATTGATATTTCATATCTCAATACTCAATACTCATATCTAATTACTATTTGGTTGCTTTTTTCTTGTTTGCAACAGTTTTACGTTTTCCTTTACGGGTACGTGAGTTGTTCTTGGTACGCTGACCACGAACAGGAAGTCCCTTACGGTGACGAAGTCCACGGTAACAACCAATATCCATTAAACGCTTGATGTTCAATTGAACCTCTGAACGTAATGAACCTTCAACTTTAATCTCATCATTAATGAAACCACGTATTGCTGCTAACTGATCATCGGTCCAGTCCTGTACTTTGATGTTCACATCAATTGCAGCATCTTTAAGGATCCGTTGTGCGGTTGCCTTTCCGATACCGAAAATGTAAGTAAGTCCGATCTCTCCTCTTTTGTTTCTTGGTAAATCAATACCTGCTATCCTTGCCATATATTATTGAAGTTGTTCGTTGTACGTTGTACGTTGTACGTTTCTAAACGCTGCGCTAACCACCCAGACGTATTACGTAAAACGTATAACGTATAACTATTAAATGTTATCCCTGACGTTGTTTGTACTTAGGATTCTTCTTGTTGATCACATAAAGTACTCCCTTACGACGGATCACTTTACAATCAGCGCTGCGCTTTTTAATTGATGCTCTAACCTTCATCTTTAATCTATTTATATCTGTACGTTATTCTACCCTTACTCAAATCATATGGTGACATCTCCAGCTTTACTTTATCCCCCGGTAAAATCTTGATGTAGTGCATCCTCATCTTCCCTGAAATATGCGCAATAATCTCATGTCCGTTTTCCAACTCCACTCGAAACATTGCATTCGACAATGCCTCTCTAATTATTCCGTCCTGTTCAATTGAAGCCTGTTTGGCCATATATTAATTTAAGTTTTTCCTGTCTTTATTAATTTCCGCCTGACCTAGTTCAAAGTACTTTGTTGTAATTAATTAAAACAATTGATTTACAACAACATATTCTGATTCTCAGCCAATCGGAACAGGGATGCAAAATTAAATAAAAATTTTTAATTTTTAATCTTTTTGTTTCAAAACTTCCTCAATGTACTGAAATGTCGAAAGAACGTCTGCTTTACCCTTTTTTATAGCTACGGAATGTTCATAATGGGCTGATGGTTTCTTGTCTACCGTACTCACTGTCCATCCATCTTCCCAGAATTTCACACCTGCTCTCCCCTCATTTATCATCGGCTCTATTGCGATCACCATTCCTTCTTCCAGTTTTATTCCAGAACCGCGTTTTCCATAATTAGGAACTTCAGGCTTTTCATGGAGTTTAAAACCAACTCCATGTCCTACCAGTTCTTTCACTACTCCAAAACCATTCTTTTCTGCATGTTCCTGAACGGCATATCCAACATCACCTATCCTCATCCCAACTACTGCTTTATTAATTGCCAAATACAGACACTCTTTAGTTACTTTCAGTAATCGTAGTGTTTCAGGATCAACATTTCCAATTGGAAAGGTATAAGCCGAATCACCTACAAAATCATTCAGCACCACTCCACAATCAACAGAAACAATGTCTCCGTCTTTAATCAAATATTCTCCGGGAAATCCATGAACAACCTGATCATTTAATGAGATACAAAGTGAATATGGGAATCCGTTATAATTTAAAAAAGCGGGTACTCCTCCATGATCACGGATAAATTCCTCTGCTAATTTATTAAGCTGGATTGTCTTTACTCCTTCCCCGATAATCTTTGCTACTTCAGCAAGGGTTCTTGAAACTAGAAGATCACTTTCTCTGATCTTCTCTATCTCTTCGGAAGTTTTGTAATGAATTTTAGACATTCAACTATAATACCGAACCACCTGCCTGAACAGGTGTGCGCCCTTTAATTCTGCCGGACTTCATTAAGCCATCATAATGACGCATCAATAAATGACTTTCGATCTGCTGCAATGTATCTAAAACAACACCAACAAGAATTAACAGAGATGTACCACCAAAGAAATTGGCAAATTGACTATTAACCCCCATAATAATTGCAAAAGAAGGCATAATTGCAATGATGGCAAGAAATACAGATCCCGGTAAGGTAATCTTTGATATTACAGCATCAATATATTCACCTGTAGTCTTTCCAGGTTTAACACCCGGAACAAAACCTCCGTTTTTCTTCATATCATCAGACATCTGAACCGGATTAACGGTAATAGCCGTATAGAAAAATGTGAAGGCTATAATCATCAAGGCAAAGGTCAGGTTATAAGTCAATGAAGTATAATCACTGAATGATGCTAAAAATGATGATTGTGCTGATGGAAAGAAAGAACCAATTGTAGTTGGTATAAACATAATCGCCTGAGCGAAAATGATCGGCATTACACCTGCTGCATTTACTTTTAAAGGAATATACTGACGAACACCCCCGTATTGCTTGGCACCCACAATCTTTTTTGCATACTGTACAGGAATCTTTCGTACTCCCTGAACAATCAGAATAGTAAACATGACTACCAGGAATAGAGCGGCAAGCTCCACAATAAAGGAAATCAAACCTCCCTGAGCACCCATACGTGAATTGAATTCAGAAAGTACTCCGAAAGGCAATTGAGCAATGATACCTACCATTATGATCAAGGAAATACCGTTTCCGATACCCTTATCCGTTATCTTCTCACCTAACCACATCACAAACATTGTTCCTGCCGTTAAAACGCACATAGAAGAAATAGTAAATAATGGTTCTGATAATAAACGGGCATCAGGGCTGATCTGTGAACGAACATAACCTATTGCCTGTAATGCAGTGATGATGATAGTTAGGTAACGGGTAAACTGATTGATCTTTTTACGTCCGCTCTCACCTTCTTTCTGTAACTTCTGAAAATAGGGAACAGCAATACCTAATAACTGAACCACAATGGATGCAGAGATATATGGCATTACACCCAAAGCGAAAATGGATGCTCTGGAGAATGATCCTCCGGCAAACATATTCAGCAATCCAAGTAATCCTTCTTTGGCCTGCTGATCATCAAGAGATGCAGGGTCGACTCCGGGGATTACAATAAATGAACCTATTCTATAAATTAAAAGGCATAAGAGCGTGAAAAGAATCCGCGCTCTCAGGTCTTCAATTTTCCAGATATTGGATAGCGTTGTAAAAAGCTTCTTCATGTATAATTATAATTTAACTATTGCACCACCAGCAGCTTCTATAGCCTTTTGAGCTGTTGCCGAAAACGCATGGGCTTTAACATCCAGTTTGGAGGTTACTTCACCTCTGCCTAAAACTTTAACAAGGTCATTCTTGGAAGCTAAACCATGCTCTCTGAATGTATCAAAATCAATTGCAGTTAAACTATATTTATCAGCAAGAGCTTGTAAAGCATCCAAATTGATACTTACATACTCAATACGGTTGATTGGATTAAAACCAACTTTAGGCAAGCGGCGTTGCAAAGGCATTTGACCACCTTCAAAACCTACTTTGCTTTTGTATCCTGAGCGTGATCCGGCACCTTTATGACCACGGGTGGAAGTTCCACCGCGACCAGAACCGGTACCACGACCGATACGTTTTCTATTTTTTGTTGAACCTTCTGCAGGTTTCAAATTACTTAAGTTCATAATCAGATACTTTCTACTGCTATTAAATGATTAACTTTTCTCACCATTCCGATAATAGCCGGATTAGCTTCAACCTCTACAGAATGGTTTATTTTCTTTAAACCTAATGCCTGCATGGTTCTTTTCTGGCGCTCACTTCTATCGATAACGCTTTTAATCTGGGTTATTTTGATCTTAGCCATGATGATTATCCGTTAAATACTTTATTTAAATTCACACCACGTTGTTGAGCTACAGTATAAGCATCACGTAATTGTGATAAGGCTAGTACAGTTGCTTTAACCACGTTATGTGGGTTAGATGAACCTTTTGACTTAGCAAGTACATTATGTACTCCGGCACTTTCTAGTACTGCACGCATTGCACCACCTGCAATTACACCGGTACCCGGCGCAGCTGGCTTAATGAATACGAAACCACCAGAATATTTACCGATTTGCTCGTGAGGAACAGTTCCGTTAATAACCGGAACTTTTACCAAGTTCTTTTTTGCATCATCAATTCCCTTAGCGATTGCTTCAGTAACTTCTTTTGCCTTACCAAGTCCGAAACCTACAATTCCATTCTCATCTCCTACCACAACGATAGCAGAAAAGCTGAAGGTACGTCCACCTTTGGTAACTTTAGCAACACGCTGGATGCTAACTAAGCGATCCTTTAATTCGATCTCGCTTGATTTTACTCTTTTTATATTGATAGTTGACATTCTCTTTATTTTATGATAACACCGATATGATTATAT
>JBDNGV010000030.1:0-2222 GCA_041689125.1 Daejeonella sp. | reverse complement strand
GTTTGAAAATCACTTATGATTACTTTAAATCATTGCCTGAACAGGAAATAAAACATAAAGATTTTACCTATTATAACAATAAATAATGTCAGGGAAGAAGATTTTAGTAACTGGCGGAACCGGATATATCGGCTCGCATACTGTTGTTGAGCTTATTAATGCAGGTTATGAGCCTGTAATTATTGATAACCTGTCGAATTCAAGTCTGAAAATTATTGATCAGATCATGAAGATCACCGGTACAAAACCTGAATTCTATAATTTCGATCTTTGTGATGAAAAATTAACCGGGGAATTTTTAAAAGAGCAAACTGATATAAGTGGATTAATACATTTCGCCGCATTTAAAAGTGTTGGAGAGTCGCAAAAGGAACCACTAAAATATTATAAGAATAATTTTTATTCCCTGATTAACCTTCTTGATGCCTGTTCAAATCGTAAAATGAATCTAGTATTTTCCTCTAGCTGTACAGTTTATGGAGAGCCAGATCTTTTACCTGTTAACGAACTTGCACCGGTAAAAAAAGCCGCGTCAACTTATGGAAATACCAAACAGATTGCCGAAGAAATATTAGAGGAGGTATCGGGTGTAAATGAAAATCTTAAGGTAATCGCTTTGCGTTATTTCAACCCGGTAGGAGCTCATGCATCAGCATTGATTGGTGAATTGCCAATAGGTATTCCTCAAAATCTTGTTCCTTTTATTACTCAGGCAGCCATTGGGAAACGCGGTAATATCATTGTTTTTGGTGATGATTATAACACTTCTGATGGAACCTGCGTAAGAGATTATATTCATGTTGTTGATCTTGCAAAGGCACATGTTGCGGCGATTAAGCAAATGGAAAATGTACAGAATACAAAGCAATTTGATGTTTATAATATTGGTACTGGAAGGGGAAATTCTGTTTTGGAAGTAATTCATGCATTTGAATCTGCTACCGGTCAGAAATTAAACTATTCAATCGGAAATCGAAGAGCAGGAGATATTGAAAAGATTTACGGCGATGTAAGCAAAGCTGAAAAAGAGCTGTATTGGAAGGCTGAATTGGGTCTTAAGGATATGATGAGTTCTGCATGGGACTGGGAAAAGTATATTAAGCAACATCCATTATAAACGGCGTCCTTTGTTTAAATCAATTTAAAAATTTTACCAACAGACCATAAACAATTATCAGGGAATGAAGAAAATATTGATTACTGGGGGAGCAGGATTCATAGGATCTCATGTGGTTAGGCGTTTTGCAATCAATTATCCTGAATATCAGATAATTAATTTAGATAAGCTGACTTATGCCGGAAATCTACTTAACCTTAAGGATATTGAGGATAGACCCAATTATAAATTTATTAAAGGGGATATTGTTGATGCCGGATTCATAGACAAAGTATTTTCTGAGGAGAAAATTGATGCTGTAATTCATCTTGCAGCTGAGTCGCATGTAGACCGGTCGATAAGCAACCCGATCGAATTTGTAATGACCAATGTAGTTGGCACAGTAAACCTTTTAAATTCCGCCCGTCATCAATGGAAAGATAATTATAAATCGCATAGATTTTATCATGTTTCAACGGACGAAGTTTATGGAAGTCTCGGGGAATCTGGCTTGTTTACAGAGAAAACTGCCTATGATCCTCATAGCCCATATTCTGCATCCAAGGCTAGCTCTGACCATTTTGTAAGGTCCTATCATGATACATATGGGATTGACATAGTAATCTCAAATTGCTCAAACAATTATGGATCATTTCATTTTCCTGAGAAACTAATCCCCCTTTCGATAAATAATATTAAGAATAACATCCCTATTCCGGTTTATGGGAAAGGGGAAAATATTCGTGACTGGCTATGGGTTGAAGATCATGCTCGGGCAATTGATGTGATTTTTCATCAGGCAGCAAGCGGAAGTACGTATAATGTAGGCGGACATAACGAATGGAAAAACATTGACCTAATACGTTTGCTTTGCAAGATTATGGATGAAAAGCTAGAAAGAGAGCCTGGTACATCTGCCAAACTAATTACATTTGTTACAGACCGTGCAGGACATGATTTGAGGTATGCAATCGACTCCTCAAAACTTCAAAAAGATCTTGAATGGAAACCTAGCCTTCAATTTGAAGAAGGATTGGAGAAAACGGTTGAATGGTGCCTAGAGAATGAGGAGTGGCTGCAAAGTGTCACATCAGGAAGTTACCAGTCTTATTATAATGAACAATAT
>JBDNGV010000029.1:0-10824 GCA_041689125.1 Daejeonella sp. | reverse complement strand
TTCATTCGCAGGGTAGCCTCATGAAGATTCTGTGGCAATACCCCGTTTGAAACATCTTTATAACCATTGCCTGAGGTAGCTTCTATCTCCAGTTTCATGTTATTTTTAACCCCATATAAGCCGGCTGCCAGGCAGGCCGACATCGCCAGGTAAGGATTCGTATCAGATCCTACAACCCTTGTCTCCAGGCGTGTGGCTTTTACATTCCCTGGCAATGCCCTTAAAGCTACTGTTCTGTTGTCAATTCCCCAGGTTAATGTGGTGGGCGCCCAGGCCCCTTCCACCAACCTTTTATAACTGTTAATCGTAGGTGCGATCATTGGCAAAATAAAAGGCAGGCAATGAAGCTGACCGGCAATGTAACTCTTCATCAGCGAACTCATTTTATGCTCATCCTTTTCATCATAAAACAAATTCCGCTTCGCATCTTTATCCCATAAACTTTGATGCACATGCCCGCTGCAACCCGGAAGGTTTTCATTGATCTTCGCCATGAAGGTGGCCATGATACCATGCTTGTAGGCTATTTCTTTTACTGCTGTTTTAAACAATACTGCTTGATCTGCGGCTAACAAAACAGGAGCATACTTAATGGCCGCTTCGTATACACCCGGACCGGTCTCCGTATGCAAGCCCTCGATAGGGATATCAAATTTACCCAGCAGATCAAACAGATTACTCATGTAATCGTTTTTTAGTGTACTGCGTAAAATAGAATACCCAAACATGCCATGCGTTAAAGGCCTGAGGTCATGAAAGCGTTTCTCATGTGCACTTTGAGGCGTCCCGGCAAAGTTGAACCATTCAAATTCCTGAGAGAAATAGGGCAGGAAACCATTCTGTTCCGCATCAGATAAAACTTTACGAAGCAATTGCCGCGGACAAGTATAAGCGGGGGTATTATTTTCATCCACAAAATCTCCCAGGAAAAAAGGAATATCATTTTCCCATGGGATTTTGCGAAAAGTGCTTAAGTCAAGTTTTACCAGTGCATCAGGATAACCCGTATGCCATCCTGTAAACTTTACGTTATCGTAAGCCACATCACCCATATCCCAACCGAATGCTACATCACAAAATCCCAATCGTCCTTCTGCAATGGAAGCAAACTTATCGGCAGCAATGTACTTACCCCTTAAAACACCGTCAATATCGGCCACAGCTACTTTTACTTTGCCTGATGGATGCTGTTTTACATATGCTAAGATTTCTTGTGTCGTCATTTATCAACTGTTTTAAAAGTGCTGTATAACAAAAAGGTGATGGCTAATATTGAAAAATAGATCAGGCCCAGCTTGAGGTTAAAAATAAACATGGCGATGATTGATATAATAGCAATTACCAAAGATACCACCGGAAATACCGGATAAAATGGTACGCGAAAAGGACGCGGCAATTCAGGCTCCCGTTTTCTCAATATCATAATCGAGATCATGGAAATGATATACAAGGTTAATGCGCCAAAAACCGAGACTATAATGATCTCCGATGTTTTGCCGGATAATAAAGCCAGTATCCCAATAGCCATATTCCCGATCAATGCATTGGCAGGAGTATGAAAACGCGGTGAAATTTTACCCAAAAATGAGGGAATATTCCGCACCCGACCCATCTCGTAGGTCGAACGTCCCGCAGCCAGGATCAATCCGTGAAAGGAGGCAACCAAACCAAATAAGCCAACTGTAATCAATAAATGATACATGGGATGATTGATCCCGGTTATCTTTGCCAGGGCCAGAGGAAGAGGGGAATCTGACGTTTCTCCACCGGTTCCATTTTTATATACAATGGCTTCCCAGCCGGCAATGCCTGTTGCGGTAATAAATATCAGTACACATAAAACAACCAGCGTAAATATAGCCCAGCCAAATCCTTTGCTGATGTCTCTTTGAGGATTTTTGGTTTCCTCCGCAACATTGGCAATACCTTCAATGCCCAGAAAGAACCAGATGGCAAAAGGTATGGCACCGAACACCCCGCCCCATCCATTAGGAAAAGCATTACGGGTAAGGTTTGCCACTTCAAATTTGGGTATCGCCAGACCTGAAAAGAGCAATAATTCCCCTACCGCGAATACAGTTACAATCACCTCAAATGAAGCAGCAGCTTTCACACCATAGACGTTCAATGCGGTAAATACAAAATAAATGATGATGGCGCTTGTCAGTATAGGCACCTGCGGAAAGAAGGCATTAAAATAAGCCCCGATAGCGAATGCAATAGCCGGAGGCGCCAGTATAAATTCAACAATCTGGGCAATACCGGCTATAAAGCCGATATTTTCACCCATTGCTTTATTTGCATAGTCAAACACACCCCCTGCTTTGGGGATTGCGCAAGCCAGTTCTGCGTAACTGAATGTAAAGGTGACGTACATTATCATAATGGCAAGGGTGGCAATAGCCATGCCCCCTGTGCCACCTTTTTCAAGGCCGAGGTTCCAACCAAAGTACATGCCTGAAATAACATACCCTACTCCAAGCCCCCATAACATAAAGGGAGTCAGCGTTTTTTTAAAACCCTTGTTTTGCGTCATTTTATAAATATCAATTACATTTTATAAATATCACATAAAAACTACTTTAATATCCACATTAGCTGATTAACATCATCATTGCCACCATACTGACTTTGAACGGACATTGAGATATTTTTACGGGCCAGGGTTTACCCAGGATGATACTGTCCTTCAGTACCAATTTATTATTCTGAATGGCATATTTTAAAACGCAATTGTCGTTCCCGCCAGAGGCGTACAAGAACTTTTCGTCAGCGCTGAATTTTAAACCAAGCCATGATTTGGTTGAACCAGGAAACCTTCTGCCCGGGGCATTCGAGAAAATCTTTGCTGTTTTAGCAACGCTAGAGTTTGCTTCCACCCACTCGTTAGGTATCACGCCCATCATCCAGTGGTGGCCATGTATAGATGCATCGCTATCGCAATAGTAATTATCAGAGAAAGAAAATGTTTTGGCAACTTTATGATTGTTTGGCGTAACCCTGAGTTTCGGATATTTACTTTTTAAGCTGTCTGGCAATGTGTATTCATTGTTTACCCCAAATCGTGCCAGCGTACTATCTCCTTTGCCATTTGTTAACTGTCCGAAAATTTCATCGTAGGTGCGGTTCTCTTTAGTGATGTAAACAATGTGTTTTATGGGGCTTTCATGCAAACCCGGTAATGCCGGTAAAGGGTTATCAGAGTCATCTGTAATGGATGTTTGTATAAATGTATGATCAATTACCTGCCTGGTATAAGCCGCCAGTTGCGTAGCATCAGGCATATTTATTTTCTGGAAACTTCCTAACTGGATATCCCCTATATAAGTTCCCTGTGGTGGGATTACAAAATTCCGGTCCCCATTTGGCCCGGCGCCTAAGCCGCGACAAGTAATTACATACATTTCCTTTTCATCGGCTAATAACTGAACCCTGGCCGGACCCCAGCCAGTTGGTATTAAGCCTGTAGTTTTTCGGGTTGGGATATCAATAACCGCGATGGCATTAAAGCCTAACAAGGCCACATACAATGTTTTTTCATCTTTACTTATCGTGATACCAAAAGGCAATAAGCCACGGTACTTATCAATACGGGCATCAACTTTTATTGGTATATGTCCAACTATTTGATGACCTTTATAATCAGTCATCGAAATATTATCATTGGTGGCATTGGTTACGTAAGCGAATTGTTTTCCTACTGCAATCGAATTCGGACTTGCTCCACCAACAACTTCGGCATCCTCTACCATTTGTCCGATCTGATGGCCGGTTTTAAATTTATCAATAACCTTATTGGTACTAAGTTCTACCGTAAAACACTCATGGCATCCGGATGTAAAGGGCTGCCTACTCCCGGAATTTTACGTCCTTCTATTATTGTTCCTTCTATTGATTCTTTGGTGTTATCCCCATAAGGGTGACGGGAAATTAATAAACTATTGTAATTTTCAGGATTGGCACCTTCTATAAATGGGTACTCATACATTCCTACATTGGCAATAAAAGCGATTTTTTTATCCGGGCTTAAAGCCAAGCCAAATGGCTGGCGACCGGCTTTAACAGAAGCTTTTATTTTTTTTGTACTGAGGTCTATTCTGACTAATCTAAAGTTACCACGATCAAGAACCAGGAGTTCATTTTCGGTTTCATTTAAAAGAAGATCGGAAGTAAAACTATCCTTAAACTCCGTACCATCAATTACACCATCCAATGAGATGGAATCGAGTTTAGCAAAACTCTCGATATCATAAATAATTACTGCTCCGTTATCACCTCCGCTTAAATAAACTTTTTTTGAATCACCAGAAAAGGCCACACCCAGAAATGATCCTTTTGAAAGCGGCGAAGGTATTTTTTTATCGTAACTGGGAATACGGGTTGCGTTTAAAGATGCCAGGTCTATAACTGTAAACACGCCATTATGCAATGTTACAGCCTTTTTTCCATTGGGTGAAATAGCCATTCCGAAAGGATCATGCGTAATACGGATCAGGCTGCCTGCCGGTTTTACATATCGGCCACTTGGAAGTATGGAAATACCATTTTCATTTATTTTGCTGAATTCTTTAAACCCCGGCACCTGTAAGATTTGTATTTGTTTTTGAGAATAGCCTGCGAGGTAAAAGGAAAGGGAAAAAATAAAAGTAAAAATGATTTTGCTTTTCATAGATTCAGGTATAAGGGGGGGGCTAAAAATTTATTTTCTCATATAATTCAAAAAAATCGCAGAACCAATTAAACGATTTTTTTAGATCTAGTCGAATATAATAATAAGTTTTTGAATTATCGCATCTAAAAATTCAATTTTGTCAATATACTATCTATCTATCTATCAGTTATTTAACTTGTAAAATATTTAAACGAACAAATGCACATAGCGAAATAACAAAACCCTTATTAAGCACATGTTAAAATAGTATGAACATAAAAAAAGAGGTTGTCTCGAGTTTTATATTGAGACAGCCTCTTTCTTTATCCTTCACCGAGAATGATTATTTCAACAACCAAATCTGATCATTGATATCATCTTTGCCAGCAAATTGAGCATCAATTGCGGCTTTATAATTTATTGAATTGCTTGCACGTTCTGTAATAGGGTAAATCCATCTCAAAGCAATCCTGTCTGAATTTCCGTTTCCAACACCTGTATAAAAAACAGGATAACCAGTTCTTCTCCAGTTAAAATAGGCTTCCATACCTGAATTCATGAAGAATGCAAGATATTTCTGAGTTATAATTTTCTCCAGACCTGCAGTACCAGGTACATACATTACATTTAATTGTGTCAGGTAATTAGTGACATCGAAATTTATATTAAATGTTCTTAAATCAACTGCATCTTTGCTTCCATTTCTGGAATAGGTCATAGTATTAGATCCGTTTTTTATGCCATAGAAGTCCATAGATGATTTAATACCATTTTCATACCATTGAGCTGCACTACCACTTGCCCAATTTCTATTATAGCCTTCAGCGATATTGAAACACATTTCAGCATATCCAACTAAAAAGGTGGGTTCGCCTACATAATTACTATAATATCTTTTTCTGCTTTGAAAAGAATATTGCCCTGGAGCAAAATCAGCACCATTAGATGTCCCTGCTTTTGACGACATGTCTGCTAAATCTTCTGCTGAACTCGCACCGACATAACTTGTAAAATCAGAAGGCAATTTCCCGGCTTTAAGTGCAGAACCGGTAGGCTCACAAGTAACCATAACCCTTGGGTCATTCCTTTCGGTTAATCTTTCAACATATGCTTTCGACATATTTTGGCGGGTTGCATCAAAACCAAAATTATCAGGATTAGATGGGTATTTATTGAATTGACCTGAGATAAACTGAAGACTCTCACTTATACTGCTCATTAAGGGATATTTAGAAGGATTGCCTACAATTGCAGCAAATTTAGTCTTGATCGCCAGATCAGTATCTAATTCCTTTTTACTTAATTGTACCAAGATTCTCAACTGAAAAGCATTTACAGCCTTTTGCCAACGTCTTAAATCTCCCCCAAAATAGATATCACCTGTCAAAGTTTGATTTCCTTTAGTAATTAATGAAGTTAAATCTGCATTTGAATCTTCTAACCACTTTAAAATCTGGATATAAATCTGCTTTTGAGAGTCATATTTAGGATTAAGATTTGATATTCCCAATAAGCCCTCTGCCAATGGCAAATCTCCAACACGCTTAGACATTTGATCATAGAAAAAAGCCTTGTAAAATTTCGCCACAGCTGAGTATGGATTGACAGCATCTGCACCGGCCTTTTTCGCTTCTTCTTCCATTTTAATAACATTTTTTAAGGTGAAAAAGTGGTTTGGCATTTCTGACCATGTATATTCATTAGTAGAATAATAGTTATAATTGGAAGCATAAAACTGGTTCCACCTCATTTCTGCACCAAAGGCGCGACCAGTATTATTGTACATATCAAACTGAACAGCCTGAAGTACCAGTGAGGCCGGTACACTCACAGGTCTGTTTGGATCCACTTCTAATTCTTCAAATGACTTCTCACATCCCATTAAGGAAATAGAAAGAATGAGTATTACAATATATCTAAAATTTTTCATGATGTTATTTTTTAATTTTTAGAAAGTAATGTTAAGGTTCAGACCATATCTTCTGGTAGACGGTGTTTGCAGGCTTGAACCGCCATCGCCTATGTATTGGTTTAAGTCAATATCTTTCATTTCAGCGAAATACAACAGATTTCTACCAACCAGTGATACACTAAATGCCTGGACTTTATTATTGAACCATTTTGTAGGCAAATTGTATCCAATAACAACTTCTCTTAACATTCCAAAAGTTCGATCCATTAGGTTTCCTTCTCTTGAATTATAATAGCGGCTGACATAATCCTGAACAAATTGTTTGGTATCATTCTGTTTATAAGCCAATGCAGAGAAATTAGTAACCGCACCATCAATATCATACTTAATTGCCACAGCATTAGACACTTGAACACCTTCTCCAACCCAAGCTTTAACTCCAAGAAAATCTTGATACCTAGCTACACCCATTGCACCGGTAACTGTTCCGATGTGACGACCGCCTCTATAAGTTTGCTGTTGAACATAGTTAGCAATAACACCACCAAATCTTCCATCAAACTGGAAACTCATTGAGATATTTTTGTAAGAAAGTCTGTTATTTAAACCCAGAACAAAATCAGGATTAATATAACCTAAGAACTGATCTACGGGATTGTAAATTGGACGCCCCGATGCATCATTTATAATTTGTCCTTCAGGATTTCTCACAAATGCTCTGCCATAATATTTATCCATACGATCTCCAACTCTGAAAAAGGTATTTAAGATTACAACGCCTGGGTATATTGCACTTAATGTTTCCTTGAAAGTTGAATAATTAACATTGACATCCCAAGATAATCCATTTGGATTCCTAAATGGAGATGCGTTCAGTGCAATTTCCACACCAGTTTTCTGTGTCTCAATTCCATTCACTAATGCAGATGAATATCCTGTTGTTGAGGAAACCGGTCGATTGGAGATACGCGGACCTTCATCTGACTTAAAATAGGTGAAATCTACCCCGATTCTGTTTTTTAAAACTCTTAAATCACCACCAAATTCAAACTGAGATGTAGTACTCGGTTGTAATTCAGGATTATTCAAAACATTGGTATATCTCGCTGCAGGCATATTATTATAGGTAAAAGGAGTACTATAAAATGCAGAGTTTTGGTAGGTAGGACCATCATATGGTGAAGCATATTGGTCTCCATAACCTAAAGGAAAACTGGCTGCCGGAGTTGATCCGATTGTTGATTGAGTTAATCCATCTTTTACATTCGCAAATGAGCCTCTTAGTTTAAAAAAGGAAATCAGGCTAGGTAATTTCAAATAATCAGAAACTACTGTTGATAATGCAACTGAAGGGTAGAAAAATGTATTATTTCCTTTAGGCAAGGTTGACAATTTATCAACCCTACCGGTTGCAGAAACTGTCAGCCAATCTTTGTAAGTAAAATCTGCAGAATAATAAGCAGAAAGCACCCTCATATCTGCATTAAAATTATAATTTTTTACAGGGTTAGCCGAATTTGAGAAATTGTATAATCCCGGTACGTTCAAATAGTCAGTTGTGCCAAATTGAGAATTATAATTAAATGACCGGATATTTGCTCCGACCCATATCTTTGAATTTAAATCTTTAACCAGATCTTTATCGAATCGTACCAATATATCCGTATTATTCTCAAATAAATTCCGTCTGTCCTCTCTGTAATCTCCTCTGTTCTCTTCTCTTCCATAGGATCCGGCACTATAAGGCATTTTTTCGGTTCTCTTTAAATCCCAGGTAGTTATCTGAGTACGTGCCACTAAATCTAAGAATGGAGTGAACTTATATGTCATTGCTAACTGGCCAATAATATCCGACTTATGGTGTCCTCTTAACCATTCATAGCTCATAAAGTAAGGGTTATTGTATCGTTGGTATTCAGCATAGATCTGTTGAGTACCTTCTTTACCTTTTTGCCAATAATTTCTCATATCATCAATATTCCAATCAGCTCCTGCCCATAAGGTCATATTATAAATAATAGAGTTTGGTCCATAATTAATATCCGGGAAATTAGGAGTATATTGACGGTTATATTGCAAACTGCTTTCAAACTTTAATTTGTCAGAAAAGGAATAATCTGAAGAGACATTAAAGTTGGTCATATTTAATTTTGTGTTCGGAACAATTCCTTTCTGATAAATATGTGAACCGGAAAATCTCAGGTTATACTTCTCACCGCTTGACGCAACAGAAATATTATTTGTTGACAATAAACCCGGGTCTAAGAATCTTTTTAGATTATCTTTCCCTCTGGCAATCCATGGTGTACCTTGTCTTACACCTGTAACCGGATCTACCGGTGAGTCGTATTGAGGAATTAATTGGCCATTAAATTTAGGACCCCAGCCTCCATCGTAATCACCGTCATTTAATCCTCCACCACGTCCATCTCCAAATGCATATTTACCGTGATCGCCGGGACCATATTCATCCTGAGTTAACGGAACTGCGTAAAAGCCATTATCCATCATATTTGATGAATTAAAATCAACCTGAAAACCTCTTTTATCTTTTGACCCCTTTTTAGTAGTGATCATAATGGCGCCGTTTTTCCCTCTAAAACCATAAAGCGCCGCTGCTGAAGCTCCTTTTAAAATTGAGTAAGTTTCTACATCATCGGCACTAATATTCCATGTATCTGAATTAACTGGCACACCATCCACCACAAATAAAACATCCCTGTTTCCTCTAAGTGCGATGTTTGGCCTTCTTAACAACTCAGGTTGGATTCCAATAGTCAAACCTGCCACCTTTCCAACCAAAGCGTTAATAACATTTGGTTCTCTTGCCTTAACCAAAGCAGATCCTTCAACCGTTTGTATAGCTACGCCTAAACGTCTGACATCCTTTTTTATACCTAAAGCTGTTACCACAACTTCTGTTAACATCTCTAAATCGGACTTAAGACGGATATTAATAGTGGTTTGAGAACTTATCAAAACTTCTTGTGTTTCAGAACCAAGAAACCTGAAAACTAAAGTTTGACCGGCTTTGGCATTTATACTAAAACTCCCGTTTGTTTGAGTAGTAGTTCCGGTCTTTGTGCCTTTAATAATTACACTTACACCTGGTAACGGTTCTTGTGTTTCATCAGTAACTATACCGGTAATGCTGCCTTGTCCGAATGCAAGATCAGGAATCAATAAGCCGAACAGTATAATGAATACGGTGGCTTTACAAAAAGAATAATAAATGTGTTTCATTTTCTGATTATGTTTAGGTCGGTAATATACTAAACAAAGTTTATTATTTATAAACAAAGTTTATTATTTATAAACAGTAGTGTCCGGTTAAAATAAACCGCGGCAACCGAAGTCACCCCGTTTGTTCATACTTTAGAGTTACGACACTTTCAAGCATGAACAAATCTAAAAACTTTAGCGGACAGCCGATAATCAGTCAGGTATTAAAATTCATTTCTTCGGCATTAATTTCCCGGACAGCAAAAAAGCACCAAAGCGACCGGTATTACAAACGCTTTAAGACCTATGATCATTTAGTTACAATGATCTTTGCTACACTCAGCGGAAGCAGTTCTCTGCGTGAGGTAAATAGTATTATGTTGGCGTGCGAAGGTAAAATCAATCATCTGGGTTTATCTCGCTTTCCAAAACGTAGCACGTTGTCCGATGCAAATAAGAAACGTTCCAGTAGTGTATTTGGCGCTATTTATCAATCAATTTATCATCAGCACAAACATTTTTTATCGGACAGCAGCCCCCGATCACTTCCGGTAAAGGATTTAAAGATTGTCGATTCCTCTACCATTGGTTTGTTTAGCGATATTTTGAAGGGTGCAGGCCGTAATCCCATCTCAGGCAAGAAGAAAGGAGGCATTAAAATGCATACCTTGATCAATGCTCAGGAAGATGTGCCCTGCCTGATCCGTTTCACATCTGCCGCTACACACGACCATACATTTTTAAAAGAACTGGAATTAAAAAAGGGCTCATTTGTAGTATTTGATAAGGGATACCTGGATTACAGCCAATATCATAACTGGACCCTGGATGATATTTACTTTGTGACCCGGCAGAAGGACAATGCGGTGTATGGATATTCCGGAGCATGCTGACCCCAGCTAACCGGAATAAAGTTAAGGGATTAACACACGTAATCTCTGCTACGATTTGCTGACATTCCGGCGGATGCTGACCCCCTTCAAGATTTAGAGTGCCCGTACCGGAGCATGCTGCCCCCCTGAGAAGCTGGGATCAAAAC
>JBDNGV010000028.1:0-4250 GCA_041689125.1 Daejeonella sp. | reverse complement strand
CACGCTTTATTGGAATGATATAGTCATCAGGAGCAGGAGGAGGGACCGGGTTATTTCTGCCCCAATGAGCATGTTTGACGCCGACAATAATATCGGGATATTTTTTACCCATTTCGCCAGTCCTTCTTGCATCCATGTCGTCTAGGTTGCCTCCCTCGTTGGGGCTACCATCCATCCCTCCACCTGAGATATTCAATATCGCCAATACTCGGGTTGCCGCCACATCAATCGTTTGCTTTTTGAAAATTTCGAAATTTCTCCAACCGGCACCTCCAGCATCCACTACGGTCGTAACGCCAGAACGAAACGTGAATCCATCAGGTTGTATGGCTAACAAACCATTACTATAATTCGTTCCGCTCCCAGTTCCCCAGAAATCATGAGTGTGAATGTCAATCAGGCCAGGCGTAACATACAAGCCTTTTGCATCAATGACAGTTGCATTGGGACCTGCACTAATATTAGGAGCTACACCGGCGATTTTACCTGCAACGATCGATACATCCATGATTCCATTTATATTGTTTTTAGCATCTATTACGTGGCCTCCTTTTATAAGGATTTCAGTTGGAGCTCTTCTTTGTGCATAAAGAGTATTTATCGGTAACAGAAATGCAAGAAAAAACAAGGTGTAAATAAATGCCCATCCTGATATCGTAATCATTTTTAGATTAAAAGTTAAAAATTTGAAAACTTTCATGCTGATCTGAATTTATAATTTGTAGAATATTTTTACTAAATGTAAACATAGTAATGACTTTGATATAATGTCATAGCCTTATGAAGCGAAATTGTGACATGACGAAAGAGGGAAGGGATTTCAAAATTGCAATCTAACTTGTAGATTTAACATCTTGCACATTTAAATCTTTATTATGAAACTTAAAGTCATATTCACGATTGGTAATTCTTAAATATAATGGACTTAGATAATTATAATCACCGCAGAGACTTTATCAAAAAGTCCGCAACAGCTATAGCCGGCTTAACACTTATCCCTGGGTTGAGTTTTGGAAGTGAGAATAGTGATCCTTTAATTCTTGAGCAATCCAACCGGGAATTTACCAACCCTGATGGGCTGAAAACAGTTGCTTTTATTTGTAATGTCTATTTTAGTGTTTCGCATGCTGATTCGATAGGTTCTAAACTCTTTTTGGGAAGCCCGATGGATCAGGGTCAAGGGATTATACCTCCGAAAATAAAGATTGTATCGATGTATATTGCTCAAATAGGAGCCAATGATATCGGTGTCAGGATGGCCAAAATGAATGGTGCCACTGTTATCCCACTATTGCTGAGGCATTAATGCTGGGTGGAGATAAACTGGCTGCTGATGCTGTAGTGTACTTTGGAGAGCATGGCGCTTATCCAAATAATCGCTTAGGAGAAAAGAGGTATCCCCGCATGAATACTTTAGAACAGATTTTTAGAGTATTTGATGCCTCCAATAAATCAGTTCCAGTCTATTCAGACAAAGCCCTATGCTATAGTTGGCTTGACAGCAAGTGGATTTATGATCGGGCAAAAGAATTAAATGTTCCAATGATGACAGGTTCATCGCTGACCTATACGGCACGTGATCCATATCTTGTGCATCCTTTGGGTACAAAAATTACTGAAGCTGTGGCCATAGGGCCTTCTAATCTTGATGCCTATGGTTTCCATGTAACTGAAATGCTTCAGTTAATGCTTGAACGCAGAGCCGGTGGAGAAACGGGTGTTGCCAGTGTTCAGACGCTGAAAGGTGATGAGGTATGGGCTGCAATGGATTCAGGAGAAATCTCCTGGAAATTAGTTCAAGCAGCGTATGATAGGATTTCATTGAAGGTTCCTGGGGCTATTCGCGATTTAGTTAAATCGCCATATGCGGTAAAAGTGCACTACAATGATGGTACAAAAGGAGTAATTCTAATGTTAAATGGATATTTAAAACCTACCAGACCAGATGGGCTCAGTAACCGAGCCGGCTGGGCGTATGCTGCCCAGACTAAGGGTAAAATTGTATCCACAGAATTCTTACTTGATGCAAGTATTGGTCGTTATCACACGAGTTATTTGTGTTTTAATATTGAAAAGTTTATTCAAACGGGCAAACCCCCGGCACCTTTTGAACGAAGTCTTTACACCAGTTGCATGATTGATATGGCAATCCGATCACTCCATGAAGGAGGTGTATTAAAGAAGACACCATTTTTAAACATGAGCTATTCAGGGGAGGGTTATGAGCCAAATATTCCTACAAATCCCTGGCCACCAACTGAACAAAGCATAGGGATCTGGCCCCCGAAAGGGTATGAGTTTCTCAACGGAAAGTGGAACGAAAAGTAAACATTCTAAATCCATCGGATATCTATCTTTTTGAAGGAAATAAATTTTAAGAAGTCAGTTAGAATCTTTGGTAAACTACAACAACAGATTCCACTCAAATTGGATTTTATTTGTTTAGTTCAAAAATAATGGCTTTGCTAAAGTCGTCGCACTTTATTTCCGAAATTGATTCCTGCAAATTATACTAGAAATATTACAGAGGGACTTATTCCTATACAATATCTTGTTCCTCAGTCGGAAGAGCAATGAAATACGACCAATTTCTTAGAAGAAAACAAAGGCAAAGTGTAGATAATACACGGTTAAATAGAATTTCCTGGGATAGAAAATGATAATTTTAGTTAAATTTAAACGAGCCGAAACAGGAGCGTTTAAACAGAAACAGGAGCGTTTAGAATGACAGAATGAATTTTCAGAGACTTTGTAAATAAAATATATCTTAAAATAGATGAAAACAGAAAAAAATAACCCTCGTAGAGATTTTATTAAAAAATCGATTATTACTGCAACAACTCTGACTACTACTTCGAGCTTGGTTTTTGGAAAAAGTGAAAATATTGATCCAATTAATCGAGCATCAGCCTCATTGCTTTCTGTCCAAGATAACTTGCCAACTGTTGCCTTTATTTGCCATATATATTTTAATCGCTCACATGCAGATGATATTGCTACCCGACTTTTAATTGGCCTACCTACCGATGACGGCATGATTAAACCTAGTGTAAAGATCGTATCAATGTACATAACCCAGATTGGCCCGACTGATACTGGTGCCCGAGTCGCAGCAATGAATGGAGTTAGGCTTTACTCTACTATCGAAGATGCCTTGACGCTTGGAGGGGATAAACTGGCTGTTGATGGAGTTATTTATGTTGGTGAGCATGGTGATTATAAGTATAACCGACTGAAGCAAAAATTGTATCCGCGGCTTAACACGCTAGAGAAGATTTTCAGAGTATTTGATGCGTCCGGTAAGTCAGTGCCGCTTTATTCGGATAAAGCGTTTTCCTATAGCTGGTTGGACAGCATGTGGATTTATAACCGTGCTAAGGAATTGAATGTTCCGATGATGGCCGGTTCTTCAGCTCCCTATTGGTGGCGTAATCCAAACCTTGTGCATCCTATTGGCACTAAGATCACTGAAGCTGTTTCAATAGGATTTGCTTCTCTAGATGCTTATGGCTTCCATGTTGTCGAAATTCTTCAGTGCATGGTTGAACGTCGGGCTGGTGGTGAAACCGGAGTTTCCAGCGTAGAGGGACTTATGGGAAACGATGTGTGGGCGGCGATGGATTCGGGGAGAATCTCTCAGGAATTGGTGGATGCTGCCTGCGATGGGATTAAAAATAAGCGCAGTGGTTCGATGCGGGATTTAGTTAAAAACCCTTCAGCGGTAATCATACACTATAACGATGGTACAAAGGGAGCCTGTCTTATGTTAGATGAGTATGTTAACCAGAGCTGGGCTTATACTGCAAAAGCTGATGGAAAAACGGTAGCTACCGAATTTGTATTTGATATATATCATGCTTATTCTGCTGTTTGGAGTTATTTAGATCTTAATATTGAGAAGTTAATTAAGACCGGAAAGCCACCTGTCCCTACTGAGCGAAACTTATTAACCAGTTGTGTGATTGATATGGCTCTACGGTCAGTTGATGAGGGAAAGGTGAAGAATACGCCATTTTTAAACATTGTTTATAATGTAAATGGTTATGAACCAATTCGCCCTAACTTGTCAGGACCCATTGGACAGAGTTTAGGTCCATGGCCACCAAAAGGATATGAGTTTATTATTCCGGAGCGTTTTAATAAAAAGTAGTAAAAATAACATAAGCTTTGATGTTTATTGGAAAATAATAGGGCGGAATGGGCTTATGCTGCCTAGGCTGACTGTAAAACTGTATCCACAGAACTTGCAT
>JBDNGV010000027.1:0-2126 GCA_041689125.1 Daejeonella sp. | reverse complement strand
GTCAAATGTTAATAGAATTTCGTAGGCACGGGAATCCCGACCCCGAAGGCGGTCGCATGTATTTGAAAATCTCACATACGACCTCCTTCGGGGTCAGTGAACTGGATTTTATTGTGTTTCAATAAACATACGACCTCCTTCGGGGTCGACAGATCAATATCTAATTCTTACTCATTATTTTGAATATAAAATATTTTAGAAAAATATTTTTAGGGCAACGGTTGGGTGATAGTCCAATGGACTTCTTCGGAGAGAGTGGCAAGGTTGTGTATGGCTTTTCGTTGTTTTAATTATACCTAACTGGAAAATAAACGGTGATTAACCAATAATTCAAATTTTAACCAGACAACAATGGATGTATAATTCCTTATTTTGCAGCTTAATTCGGCATCACAAAAAATGAAAAAAGGGTTATTCTTCCTTCTATTAATTATTTCCACTAAGTTATTTGCTCAAAATTCTGTTATCGAAGGAATCACTTTTGATAAGACAACTGTTGCACCCCTTGAGTTTGCCAGTGTCTCCTTGTTTAGATCAGCAGATTCAGTATTGCTAAACGGGCAAATGGCAGATGCAGTCGGAAAGTTTAAGTTTGAAAAGCTGCAGGCAGGAGCCTATTTTATAAAAGTTCAGTTTGTTGGCTATAATACTTTGATATCGGCAACAATAACTCTTTCTGCCGGACAGAAGTTAAATATTGGCCGACTAGAATTAAGTTTAAATCAACAATTTTTATCTGAAGTAAAGGTTACCGGACAGCAATTGCAGAGTCTGAATAAGATCGATAAACAGGTTTATAAAGCTGCTCAGTTTGAGTCTGCGAAAGGAGGGACGGCCATTGATGTCATTAAAAATATGCCATCAGTTTCAGTTGATGGTTTGGGTGAGATCTCGGTCAGAGGTTCGAAAGGATTTTTGGTTTTGATTAATGGGAAGCCTGTACTTACAGATGCTGCCACTATTTTAAGTCAGCTCCCAGCTAATACAATTGAGAACATAGAACTTATTACCGCACCTTCCGCCAAATATGACCCTGATGGTAAGGGTGGTATTATCAATATCACAACAAAAAGCGGGGTGGATAACAGCACTGTTTTTGTTAATAATATTCAGGGAGGACTCCCTTCGGTTAGGACTTATGGGAATGCTGAAAAGCAGCAGCGATATGGTGCTGATTTAAGCTTTAATTATAAAAAAGATGCGTGGGATTTCTCTGCAAGTGCCAATTATCTGCGAAATGATAATGCCGGACTCCGCGATGGGGATGTCTATACCATCATTGGCAATAAGAAAACAACATTCCCTTCACAGGGTGAGCGCAGCTTTGATAAATACAATTTTGGTGGTCGATTTAATCTCACATATACTCCATCAGAAAAGGATCAACTTTCGATTGGTTTTTTTGCTGGTCATAAATATCAAGATAGAGTAGCCGATATTTATTATTCAAACACGAATACTGTAATCAGTACCGGACAAGTAGTTGGCCGCTCGAATTACTTCAATCCCAATCTGCAAAATAAACAGGGTAATTTTATGCTTGGTAACCTTGATTATACCCATACATTTTCAAAGAAATCTGCTTTGAGTTTTTCTGCTTTGTTTGAGCATGCCGGACTTAAGGGTTCTACAAAAAATAGGAATATTGAAATGAATCAGCTTATTCAGAATACATTGAGTACTTATAAAAATCCCCTGAACGGCTTCAGAACTAAAATTGATTATAGCGTAGCCTTGGGTAAAGGCAAGCTGGAAAGTGGCTATCAGTATCGATTGGATCAGCAAGACGGGCAGTTTATTTTTTCTGTACAGGAAAAGGGTGGTACCAGCCTAGTTATCATACCTGCTTTTTCGGGTGATGTGAAGGCACAGAATCATATTCATTCACTTTACACCCAATATGCAGGTAAATCTAATCGTCTTGAATACGCAGGTGGGCTGAGGTATGAGTATGCCAATCGTGATTTGAATGTGAAGTCGCTAAGTAGTAATGATTATCTGCTTGAGTTAAATAATTTGTTCCCTTCTGTAAATATGCTTTACAGTTTAGAAAAGGAGTGGAAGTTTAAAGCCGGACTGAGCCGTAGAGTGCAGCGTACCAATAACTTTGAATTAAATCCAATCCC
>JBDNGV010000026.1:0-8022 GCA_041689125.1 Daejeonella sp. | reverse complement strand
ATTACTGTCTGGTTCCTTCGCATGCCCCCTCATCCGGAAAGGTTTAGTTTATTTGAGCAGTTAGATTTGGTACAGGGTTTAGAATACGACACTTATCGGGTTGTTCGAGAAACCTTCTCAATGAAGTATAATGCATCAAATCTAACCGGACAATAGAGATTCTCCACTCTCAATTCTATCAGTTTGATTCGATGAGAACAACCTTTACTTTTACCGATCCCGGAGGAGTAACTGTGCCCAGACAATCAGAGCTTTGTATTTCTAAAACAATTTTTCCGGATCGGCTTACATAACCGTAAGATACCCCATTATAAACCTGAGGAATCTGTTCATAAATTCCACTGTCAAATGAAATGTAGGCAAGTACAGCGCCATAATCATTGAAATAATTATCAATCTCAGGCATATTGATTGAAGCGGTATAACTCCGGCCTCCATCAAGTTTAATCCAGTTACCCGGGCTAAGTGCTGCAAAATGGTGCGGTTAGGGACAATATATTCCTTCTTGCATCCCGCACCTAATAACATAATACTCATGGTAAAAAGAAAGATTGACTTGTTCATAAATATAAAACAGGAAAGGCCTGTATTTTGAGGACGAAAAAAAAGGGCTGACAGTTACATCCGTCAGCCCTTATTAATGATTAAACAATATATTATTCTTCTTTCTTTTCTTCTTTCTTTCTTTTCACTGTCTTAGCTTTTGATACAATTCGGATTTCTTCTTTTTCCTTATCATAATCAACCTCCATGGTGTCTCCTTCTGAAAGTTCCCCTTTTAATATCTCTTCGGCGATTGGATCTTCAAGATGTTTCTGAATTGCACGTTTTAATGGACGTGCACCAAAATTTGAATCATAACCCTTCTCAGCGATGAATTCTTTGGCTTCTTCGGTCAGTTTAATTTCATACCCCAATCCATGTATTCGGTCAAAAAGAGCTTGTAACTCAATATCAATGATCTTAAAGATATCTTCTTTAGTGAGTGAATTAAATACAACCACATCATCAACACGATTCAAGAATTCAGGTGCAAAAGCACGTTTCAATGCATTTTCAATGACTCCTCTTGAGTAAGTATCTGCCTGTGAAGATTTTGCCACAGTACTGAAACCAACACCCTGCCCAAAATCCTTTAATTGTCTAGCTCCGATATTCGAAGTCATAATGATAATTGTATTCCTGAAATCTACTTTACGGCCTAGACTATCTGTCAATTGCCCTTCATCAAGTACCTGCAAAAGTATATTAAAAACGTCAGGGTGTGCCTTTTCAATCTCATCAAGGAGAATTACGGCATATGGTTTTCTTCTTACCTTTTCTGTTAGCTGTCCGCCCTCTTCATAACCCACATATCCCGGAGGCGCTCCAACCAAACGGGAAACAGCGAACTTCTCCATGTACTCGCTCATGTCAACCTGGATCAATGCATCCTCGGTATCGAACATAAAACGGGCAAGTTCTTTGGCTAACTCCGTTTTACCGACACCTGTTGGGCCCAGAAAAATAAATGATCCGATTGGCTTTTTAGGATCTTTCAATCCGGCACGTGTACGCTGTATTGCCTTAGTTAATTTTTTAACGGCATCTTCTTGACCAATCACTCGCGTATTGATTGAATCAAACATTCCCAGCAATTTGATGCTGTCTGCCTGACCAACTCTTTGAACAGGAATACCGGTCATCATAGATACTACTTCGGCAACATTATCTTCCGTTACGGTATAACGCTTGGTCTTGGTTTCTGCTTCCCACTCACTTTTTGCCTTTTCAAGTTCTTCGAGAAGGTTTTTCTCAGTATCCCGAAGCTTTGCAGCTTCCTCATATTTCTGACTACGAACGACCTTGTTTTTCTCGATTTTGATTTCCTCAATCTTCTTCTCCACATCGATGATGTTCTGCGGTACATGAATATTGGTTAGGTGAACACGTGATCCCGATTCATCAAGAGCATCAATGGCCTTATCAGGAAGAAATCTGTCAGTAATATAACGTGTTGTTAGACTAACGCAAGCATTTATTGCCTCATCAGTGTAAGTTACACCATGATGTTCTTCATATTTTTCCTTAATGCGAGTCAATATCTCAATGGTCTCGACCGGAGTAGCCGGCTCAACCATTACTTTCTGGAAACGACGGTCAAGGGCTCCATCCTTCTCAATATATTGACGGTACTCATCCAGTGTTGTAGCACCAATACATTGGATTTCACCTCTGGCTAATGCAGGTTTGAACATATTTGAGGCATCCAATGACCCGGATGCGCCACCTGCACCAACTATGGTGTGGATCTCATCGATGAATAAAATGACATCAGGAGATTTCTCCAGTTCATTCATCACTGCTTTCATTCTTTCTTCGAACTGACCACGGTATTTAGTTCCTGCTACTAATGAGGCAAGATCTAGAGTAACTACCCTTTTGTTAAATAATACTCGTGAAACCTTTCGCTGAATAATTCTTAAAGCAAGCCCTTCGGCGATGGCAGATTTACCCACCCCTGGTTCACCAATCAGAATTGGATTATTCTTTTTACGACGAGATAATATCTGAGATACTCTTTCAATCTCCTTTTCACGACCAACAATAGGATCTAATTTACCATCCTCTGCAGCACGTGTTAAATCTCGTCCGAAATTGTCTAGAACAGGGGTTTTTGATTTGATATCAGAAACCTTTTTTGGTTGACTAAAGCTTTCATCCTCCCTAAAATCATCATCACCTGCTGGCGAACCAGGAGCTTCATCGCGGAAGCCTTCTTTATTGTTTTCTACTTCAGCTTTAAAGATATCGTAGTTTACGTTATACTGTTGAAGGATCTGAGAAGCAATATTATCCTCATCTCTCAAAATAGATAAAAGCAAATGCTCTGTACCTATAATATCACTTTTAAATATCTTAGCCTCTAAGTAAGTAATTTTCAGAACCTTTTCTGCCTGCTTTGTTAAAGGAATATTGCCCAGATTAACAGTTGTGCTCGACGTCCCTTTTACAGAATCCTCTACAGATTTGCGTAAACGGGCAGTATCAACTCCCAAACCTTTTAATATTTTTATTGCCATTCCATCGCCTTCTCTGATAAGACCCAGCAATAAATGCTCTGTGCCAATGTAATCATGACCCAGTCGCAGAGCTTCTTCTCTGCTATATGATATCACGTCTTTGACGCGTGGAGAAAATTTAGCTTCCATTAGTATACCTTTCTGTATGATTTAACGCCCTAAGCTATTAATAAAATGGATTAATAGACATCAGACTATTGTAACAAGTTATCAACAATTACGCCATTTAGGTTAAAAAGGTTTTACGAAATGAAGACATAATAAAGTTGACATGTCTCTGACTAAAATCCGATATTTGAACCTCAATCAATATAGGAATGTCAGACGAAAAAATAATATTTTCTATGGCTGGGGTGAATAAGATTTACCCTCCACAGAAACAAGTTCTTAAAAATATCTATCTGTCTTTTTTTTATGGCGCAAAGATCGGTGTGATCGGATTAAACGGCTCAGGAAAGTCATCAGTATTAAAGATCATTGCGGGCTTAGACAAATCATATCAAGGCGAGGTTGTGTTCGCTCCGGGCTTTACAGTGGGGTATCTGGCACAGGAACCTATTCTTGACGCTGATAAAACGGTTCGGGAGGTTGTGGAGGAAGGTGTTGCCTCAACCACTGCCATCCTAAAAGAATACGAGGAGATCAACGAAAAATTTGGCCTACCTGAGGTTTACGAGAATGCTGAAGAGATGGATAAGCTCCTTTCAAGGCAGGGTGAATTACAAGATCAAATTGATGCCTCTGGCGCATGGGAATTGGACAGTAAACTGGAAAGAGCCATGGATGCATTGCGTTGTCCGGAGCCTGAAACGAAAATTGCCATATTGTCAGGTGGCGAACGTAGGCGCGTAGCATTATGTCGCTTGCTACTTCAAGAACCGGACGTTCTTTTACTTGATGAGCCTACCAATCACCTCGATGCAGAAAGTATTGATTGGCTTGAGCAGCATCTGAAACAATATAAAGGAACTGTGATCGCGGTAACCCACGACAGGTATTTTCTAGATAATGTGGCGGGTTGGATCCTTGAGCTTGACCGCGGAGAGGGTATTCCGTGGAAAGGAAACTATTCATCCTGGCTGGAACAAAAGTCCAAACGACTTGAATCTGAGGAAAAAACTGAAAGTAAACGTCAGAAAACCCTTGAAAGAGAATTGGAATGGGTGCGGATGGCTCCAAAAGCACGGCATGCAAAATCAAAAGCACGTTTATCAAATTATGAAAAACTAGCCTCCGAAGACACTAAAGAACGTGAAGATAAACTCGAACTCTTTATTCCACCCGGACCAAGATTGGGGAATCTGGTGATCGAAGCTCAGAATGTAAGCAAAGCTTTCGGAGAGAAAATACTTTTCGATAACCTGAGTTTCTCATTACCCCCAGCAGGAATTGTTGGTATCATTGGTCCTAACGGAGCAGGAAAAACTACTTTATTCCGTTTGATTACCGGACAAGATCAACCTGATTCGGGTTCATTCAGGGTAGGACCAACTGTAGTATTAGGTTATGTCGACCAGAATCATGATGATCTTAATCCTGAAAAATCTGTATGGGAAAACATCACCGATGGAAATGAAACAATTCTGCTTGGAAACAGAGCTATAAATTCCAGAGCTTATGTTTCCAAATTTAATTTCAACGGAGCAGATCAGCAGAAAAAGGTTGGGGTATTATCCGGTGGAGAAAGAAACCGGGTTCACCTTGCTATTACCCTGAAAAAAAGCTCCAACGTACTCTTGTTAGATGAGCCAACCAATGATATTGATGTGAATACACTGAGAGCCCTTGAGGAAGGTTTGGAGAATTTTGGTGGTTGTGCGGTGATCATTTCCCACGACCGGTGGTTTCTTGACAGGGTTTGTACGCATATTCTGGCATTTGAAGGTAATTCCCAAGTCTATTATTTCGAAGGTAATTACTCAGAATACGAAGAGAATAGAAAAAAACGCACCGGTGATATTGTACCACACCGCCTTCGTTACAAAAAACTAACAGACTAAAAACTAATATCCCGGGATCATGTGGATGATTTCTGCAGATCCCGGCATTTCTGCTCTTAACGAATCAAAAACCACCACCATTTTTTGGTTCATATTCTCTGAGCCATAAAATTTGCGATGAAATTTTAATCAAGATGAGCAATGCTGATCGGTGATAACATCGACCAGAGGAAAATTTAGTTTAGTATCTCCTCATTGTTAAAATGTTAACAAATAAATAACATAGCTGAGTCATTTGATTGAAAGATAATCAGCTATCTTTAGGTTTATTGTAATTTCCTATTTTACACCGGTTTAAATAAAATTCAACCTTGAATCAAAATTTATGACTTGGAAAAAATTTAATGGAGAACCCATCGAAAGCCCAATCCTCGAAGAAGTTGAGCATGCTATTGAACGAGAATCCGCACTTGGCAATAAATTAAAAGTTTGTATCGGTACAGACTCCCAGGTAAAAGGATCAATCATTGACTTCGCTACCGTAATTGTATTCTTAAGAGAAAAGAAAGGCGGTTTCATGTATATCCATCAGGAACGGTCTTCCATCAGAATGGGAATTAAAGAACGTATGCTTTCAGAAGTCCAAAAATCAATCGAATGTGCTTATTCTCTTTGTGACCTGCTTGATCTATATGATGTTGACCTGGAAGTGCATGCAGATATAAATACTAACCCGAATTTCAAATCAAATATGGCATTGCATGAAGCGATGGGATATATTTTAAGTATGGGCTTTGTGTTTAAGGCTAAACCTGAAGCCTTTGCCAGTTCGGCTTGTGCCAATAAAATTGTTCAATAAATAAAAAAACCCTTGTTTTCAGGCAAGGGCTTCTTTGATGAATTATAATTGGTTTATAATGAATTTAGTTTGGTGTGTTCCGTAATAATCAGCCTAACGTTCTCCATGTCCTCGTCGATTTCATCTTCTACATTCTTTTCATACATAAATCCATTACTGCTAACCAGTAGTGTACCCTGAGAGTATTTTTCATTATGCTGTGTTGAATCAAGACCTTCTTCTTCATCTTCAGAACTTACGCGCATGGGCTGCAATAAATTAATAAATTTGAATATCCCGTATGAAACAATAAAACTGTATGAAACTGTTACTGCAACTAATTTAAGCTGTGTAAAGAAAAATTCATGGTTTCCATAAAACCAACCATCAGAGCCTGCAGGGTTTACTGTTTTTGTAGCCAATAAACCGGTTAATACTAGACCAACGATTCCACCCACGCCATGACAAGGAAAAACATCAAGTGTATCATCCAGAGTAGTTTTTGATTTCCAGTAAACCGCAAGATTTGAAATTATCGCTGCAACAAATCCTATAAAAATACTCTGTGGGATACCTACATATCCGGCACCGGGTGTAACTGCTGCAAGTCCGACAACTGCACCGATACAGAAACCAAGCACAGATGGCTTCTTTCCTCTTACAACATCAAAGAACATCCAGGACAAACCGCCTGCAGCTCCTGATACATTGGTAGTTGCGAACGCTGAAACAGCTAGGGCATTAGCTCCAAGTGCAGATCCTGCATTGAAGCCGAACCAGCCGAACCATAATAAACCGGTTCCTATCAAAACATAGGGAATATTTGCCGGCGGAACTTCCTGTCCATTTAAATGTGTTTGCCTGCGTTTTAAAACCATTGCACCTGCCAATGCGGCCATACCGGCAGAAATGTGAACAACAGCACCTCCGGCAAAATCAAGGCCTCCCATTTTAAATAAAAATCCATCCGGATGCCAAACCCAATGCGCTATCGGTGCGTAAACCAGTAAACTAAACAAACATATAAATAAAATATAGGATGTAAAACGGATACGTTCAGCTACAGCACCAACGACTAAACCAGGAGTGATGATTGCAAACATCAATTGAAATAATGCGAATAGTGTCAATGGTATAGTTGGTGCCAGACTCCATGGCTGACCGGAGTTCACGCCTTGAAAGAAAAGAAATGTTGTTGGATTCCCAATTATACCACCTACACTTTCACCAAATGCAAGACTGAAACCAACAGTAACCCAAAGTATACTTACTACCCCGGCAGCAACTACACTTTTAATCATTGTAGAAATAACATTCTTACGATGAACCATTCCCCCATAAAAAAATGCTAAACCTGGCGTCATTAGGAAAACTAAAGCAGTTGCAACTAGTAACCAAGCTATATCAGCTCCGTTATATTTGCCTATATCAGCATAATCTGGAAGAGAAGGAATAAAAACTGCAGCTACAGCTATAATAGCAAGGAATAAAAATGGTAAAATTTGCTTAACTCCGACTTTCATGATACATTTTCCTATTAACAGAACAAAATTTGAATTTAACAATACAAACTTATAATTATTTTGAATAAAATTGTGAATTTTTTAATATATTTTTAACAAAATATTCAATTTTTATAATTTTTATAAAACTAAAAGGAAATTTAACCTTTAAAAAAGTGTAAAAAGATGCCATAATTTAAAATATTGCAAATTATATTACGACTTTGTATTATTTTTTAACTTATTTATTAAATTTTAGGTCAAAAATTAGCTCGATTTTCAAATAATCATTAAATATTTTCAAAAAAGAGAAGAATTTAATTCATTCAATCAGAATTTTGGCGAATAAATGAATTTAAAAGGAAGGAATTAAAAAAGTGCTGATTACAAAGAATTTCCTGTTAGAATCAAACGGCTAACAGTGAGGCTGGTATATAGGTACTACCTTGTACTACTCCTTTGGCTTCAAGTCGCTTATCGATATAACTCTGAATCTGAGATTTCTTCATTCCCCAGTTTGGAGCAATCAGCAAATCGAGATCAGCTAAACCAAATAGTCTTTGCAACACGATATCAGGCCGTAGTAGTGGGATAAATTCAGCTATAAAATCAGTGTATTCATCAATAGTGAATACTTTAAAAGGGTCACGGGCATATCTAGAGCCCATAATTGAGCCTTT